>NZ_LZKD01000137.1:0-110753 GCF_001668695.1 Mycobacterium sp. E2497 | reverse complement strand
CCGCCACCACGGCCCAGTGCCGCAGCTCCTGGTGGGCGCCCAGCAGCGGGGCCCGAACGATGTCGAGGTAGTGCAGCAGTGGGTTGAGCTCGACGATGCTCGACCAGCGCCCCGCCCCCTGCTGCCGCAAGGTGTCGTCGTTCCAGATGATCGGCGTCATGAAGAACAGCAGCTGCACAACCGAGAACAGCAGCGGGCCGATGTCGCGGTAGCGGGTCGCCAGGATGCCGAAACACAGTGACACCCAGATGCAATTGAGCACGATCAGCCCCAGCGCCGGGATCACCGACAGATCCGCCCACGACCACGGCTTGGGGAAGATGATCGCGATGACGACGTAGATGACGATGTTGTGCGCGAACAGGATCATCTGCCGCCACACCAGCCGGTAGACGTGCACGCTCAGGGGTGTCGGCAGCTGCTTGATCAGTCCCTCGTTGGCGACGAAGACGTCGGCCCCCTCGAGGATGGCCGCGTTGATCAGGTTCCAGATGATCAAACCCAGCGTGACGTACGGCAGGTGCACGGAGAGCTGGAGGTGAAACAGCTTGGAATACAGGCCGCCCATCGCGACGGCCGTGGTGCCGGTTGCGATGGTGATCCAGAACGGTCCCAGCACCGAGCGGCGGTAGCGCTGCTTGATGTCCTGCCAGCCCAGGTGCAGCCACAGCTCATGCCGGCGGAAACCGGCCACCAGATCGCCCCTGGCGCGGGTGAAGGTCCGCGACTGGGCCGCCGCGTCGAGAAACGTCACCTGGGTCCTCCCGGGTCCGATGGTGGCGACCCGAATTGCTCGCGGCGTCCCAAGCGGCGCAACCGGATCCACTCGGCCAGGCCCCTGGGGTCGCGCCGGGTCACCAGGAAGTACCAGCCGAACCGAACCCATTCCTGGATCAGCAGCTTGCGCAGGCCCGGTTGGGCCAACAGGTAGCCGCGGTTGCGGTAGGTGTAGAACCGCTTGTTGGGGTCGTCGGGGTATTGGGTGTGCATGCGACCGCCCAGGATCGGGCGGAATTCCGCGGAACCGCAGGGGTGCAGGTAGATCGCGTCCAGGCAGGTGCCGAACGGCAGGCCCGATCGCACCAGGCGCCGGTGCATCTCGACCTCGTCGCCCCGGATGAACAGCCGCAAGTCGGGGACGCCGATCGCTTCCAGGGTTTCCGCCCGGAACAGCGCGCCGTTGAACAGCGACGCTATCCCGGGCAGCAGGTCCTGTCCCGCTTCGGTCCGCAATTCGCTTGCACGCCTGCGCCATACCAGGCCGCGGCGCAACGGGAACGCGAGCCGCTCCGGGTCGTCGGCGTTGCACACCATCGGCGACACTTCGGCCAAGGCGTGCCTTTCGGCGCACGCTAGCAGGGTTGCCAGCACGTGCGAGTCCTGTGGGCGCCCGTCGTCGTCGGCCAGCCACACCCAGTCGGCCCCCAGGGCCAGTGCGTGCAACATTCCCAGGGCGAAACCGCCTGCGCCGCCGAGGTTTCGGCGGGAGGCCAGGTAGGTGGTCGGGATCGGCTGGCCGGCAACCAGATCGCTGACCCGGCCGGAACCGGGGCCGTCGTTGTCGATGACGATCAGGTGGTCGGGTAGCCGCGTCTGGCTGCTCAGCGTGCCAAGCGACTTGGCCAGCTCGTCGGGTCGCCGGTGGGTGACGACGACGGCGATGACGGTTCCGGTCATATCTCGTTGCGCGTTTCGGCCAGCACCTCGCGCACGTGCCGGGCGGCGTCCTCCCCCTCGTAGGCGCGCACCACCTCTTCGATCCCCCCTGCCATCCGGATCACCCCGTGGTCGATCCACATCGCGGTCTTGCACAGCCGCGCGAGGAATTCGTTGGAATGGCTGGCGAACACCAGGATTCCGGATCGCTCCACCAGGCTCTGCAGCCGGGACTGTGCCTTCTTCATGAAGTCGGCGTCCACCGCACCCAGACCTTCGTCGAGCAGCAGGATCTCGGGGTCGATGCTGGTGACCACGCCCATCGCCAGCCGCACCCGCATCCCGGTGGAGTACGTGCGCAGCGGCATCGACAGGTAGTCGCCCAGCTCGGTGAACTCGGCGATCTCGTCCACCTTGGCCATCATCTGCTTTCGGGTCTGCCCCAAAAACAGCCCGCGGATGATGATGTTCTCGTAACCGGAGATCTCGGGGTCCATCCCGACCCCCAGGTCGAAGATGGGTGCGACCCGGCCGGTGACCTCCGCCCAGCCGCGGGTGGGTTCGTAGATGCCCGAAAGCAGCCGCAGCAGAGTCGATTTCCCGGCGCCGTTGTGGCCGACCAGACCGACCCTGTCGCCCAGCTCGAGGGACAGGGTGATGTCCCGTAGCGCCTCGACGACGACCACGTTGGAGCTGTTGCGCCCGATCGTGCCGCCCGCCTTGCCCAGGAAGGCTTTCTTCAGGGAGCGCGACTTCGCGTCGAAAATGGGAAATTCCACCCACGCGTTGTGCGTCTCGATGTGAGGACCCGCCACCGTGCTGCGCTTTACAGGTACTGGCCGTGCCCGGACCCGCCCGGCTTGCTGACACCCGGGGGAAGCGCGCCCTGGCGCATGTTCTCCAGCTGCGCGCGGGCGGCCATCTGCTGGGCGAACAGCGCCGTCTGGATGCCGTGGAACAGCCCTTCCAGCCACCCGACCAATTGGGCCTGGGCGATGCGCAATTCGGCGTCCGACGGCGCCGAGTCCTCGTTGAACGGCAGGGTGAGGCGGTCGAGCTCTTCGCGCAGTTCCGGAGCCAGCCCCTCCTCGAGTTCGCGGATGCTGGTCTCGTGGATCTCGCGTAGGCGGTTGCGGCTGGCCTCGTCGAGCGGTGCGGCGCGCACCTCCTCGAGCAGTTGCTTGATCATCGTCCCGATGCGCATCACCTTCGCGGGCTGCTCAACCAGATCGGTCAGGGAGTGCTCGTCGGCGTCTTCCTCCGGCGCCGACGTCAGCCGCGGATCCACGTCGCCGATGATCTCGATGCCATCGTCGTCGTTGCGGGTAGTCAATCCATCACCATCCTTTGCGGACTAAGAGTGCGGCGCCGCGCGGCTTCCGCGCCATTCGTAGATTCGGGCTCCACCATTGTCGTAGATCAGCGTCCACGACTGCGATTTATCCAGTGACACTAGTCCGTCGGGTACGGCGAACCCGCGGACCGTCGGCTGGCTGGTGTAGATGTACCGGATGTTGAGCGCTTTGATCGCCTCGACCACCCGTGGGTCGGAATCCCCCCTGCGGGCGTAGGCCCAGAAGATGTAGCGGTTGGGGCCGGGTCCCATCTGCTGTGGGTAGTCGTAATGGGTCCACAGCGGGTGCAGGTCGGCGACGGCGTACATCCATGCAGTGCCGTCGGTGTTGGCGTTGCCGATCACGGTGCTGTGCGCCTCGGGCAGCGTGGCCAGGTAGGCCATGGCCATCAGGTCGCGCTGGTCGATCATCACCGAGTCGTACTTGTCGCCGAACAGCACCAAGTGTCGATAGAAGTAGTGGCGGGCGGTGAAGACGGTCGTCGCCACCAGCAGGACCGCCGTCGCCGCGGTCCACGCCGGCGCGGGTAAGGGTTTGAATCGGCCGGCGACTCGTTGGGCGCCGGCCACCACCACCATGACGGTCAGAAACAATGCGACCCCGGCCATCGGTTCCAGCAGCAGGGTGATCGCGGCCGAGATCCGGCGCGGGTCCTTGTAGAAGAACTCCCCGAACGCACCGGCAATCGCACCGACCGGGCCGCCGAGCGGCGTTCCGGCGTCGACGTCGACCACCACGAGCAACAGCCACAGCGCCAGCGGCCACCAGATCCTCTTGTAGGCGAAGATGATCCCGCCGAGGATCGCCAGCGACATCAGGCCGTACTGGTACGGGAAGTCGTTGAGGTGACGCGAGTGCTGGAAGACGGCGTCCCACACCCCCCGCTTCTTGCTGAGCTTGGTCAAAAACGAGTGCCCGGCGATGATGTCTTCCTGTTGGCGGACGCTGATGAATTGCGGCAACAGGATCAGCGCGGTCGCCACGGCCACGCCGGCGAGCGTCACGGCGTCGGCGACGCGGGCGCGGACGGGGTGCCACAGCACGTCGAACATCCACCAGGCGACGACGAACAGCACGACGATGAACCCGCCGGTCAGGTGGACCGACATCACCCCCACGAAGGCCAGCACGGCGGCCGGGATGCGGTCGCGGTGGCGCAGCGTCGAGGCGATCAGCACGAACGTGGGGACGACGACCCCGTAGGCCGCCAGGTTGGGCATCGCGGCGACACCGAACTCGACGTAGGGGAGGGCCGTGAACGACACCGACAGTGCGGCGGTGGTGGCGGCCGCGCCGGCGGTGCGCCATTGCCCCCAGTGCGGGCGCAGCAGCCGCCAGGTCAGCATCGCCGCGCTGCTGGGGAACAGCCAGATCGAGGCCGCCACCGAGCTCAGCGTGTAGCCGGTGGTGGGCGCGGCCCCGGTGAGCTGACAGAACACCGCCACCCACGCGTGGAACACCGACGGGTAGTACAGCGTCTGGTGCGTTTCGACGTTGCGCAGCTCGCCCATGTGGGTGGACGACGCCTGCCCGGTGTCGAGGATGAACCGCACCTCGTTGGCGTGCCAGACGGCGTCCCAGGTGCTGGGGATGGTCTGCCACCGGGTGGCCAGGCCGCGGTAGGCCGCCCACATGATGAGCAGGGACCCCAGCAGCACCCCGGCCGCGACGAGGATTGCGGGCCAGCGGCCGATCCCCCGCGCCTCGGCCTCGGTGTCGCGGTAGCGGCCGAGCAGCAGCTGCAGGGCCGTCATCACCAGGCACACCGCGACCAGAGTGGCCAGCGCCGTCCAACCGTTCCAAGGGATTCCGACTGCGCCGAACGGGATGATCGCCAGCGCGACGGCGCCGTAGGTCAGCGCCGGGCCCACCGCGACCGCGATGGGCCAACTCAGCTGACTGATACGCGCGATGATCGCTCCGGGCGCTATCAGCAAAAACAATGCGATCAGCGTTCCGAACCAGAGCCCCACTCGACTAGTATGGCTGGCCGGGTGTCCTGCCCCTGCGAAGCCACTGGCTGGCCTCAACGGCTCGAGCGTTCCGGGCACCCGCTACCGTCACAGTTTCGCGGAAATGCGCAAGCTCTAAGGTGGCTGGCATGGCTTACGACGTCGCCCGGGTGCGCGGACTGCATCCGTCGCTGGGTGACGGGTGGGTGCACTTCGATGCGCCTACCGGGATGCTCATCCCCGATTCCGTCGCGACCACCGTTTCGACCGCCTTCCGCAGGTCCAGCGCCACCACGGTCGGCGCGCATCCGTCCGCGCAGCGCAGCGCCGCCATCCTCGAGGCGGCGCGGGCGGCGGTGGCCGACCTGTTCAATGTGGACCCGGCGGGCGTGGTGCTCGGGGCCGACCGCGCGATCCTGCTGTCGGCGCTGGCCGAGGCGTCGTCCTCGCGGGCGGGGCTGGGCTACGAGGTGATCGTCAGCCGCCTGGACGACGAGGCGAACATCGCGCCCTGGCTGCGGGCGGCGCACCGCTACGGCGCCAAGGTGAAGTGGGCCGAGATCGACATCGAGACCGGCGAGCTGCCGACCTGGCAGTGGGAGGGCTTGATCGGGAAATCGACCAGGCTGGTGGCCGTCGCGTAGGCGTGCGCGACGCTGGGCACGGTCACTGACCTTCGGGCGATGACCAAGCTGGTGCACGACGTCGGCGGGCTGGTGGTGGTCGACCATTCCGCCGCGGCGCCGTACCGGTTGCTCGACGTGCGGGAAACCGACGCCGACGTGGTGGCGGTGAACGCCCTGGCGTGGGGCGGTCCGCCGATCGGCGCGGTGGTGTTCCGCGATCCGGCACTGCTCAATTCGTTCAGCTCGATCTCGACCGACCCGAAGGCCACCGGCGCGGCGCGTCTCGAGATCGGCGCGCACCAGTTCGGTCTGCTGGCCGGGGTGGTCGCCAGCATCGAGTATCTGGCGGCGCTCGACGAGTCGGCCCGCGGCAGCCGGCGCGAACGCCTGTCGGTGTCGATGCAATCGGCCAGTTCGTATCTGAACCGGATCTTCGATTACCTCATGGTGTCGTTGCGGTCGTTGCCGTTGGTCATGGTCATCGGCCGTCCGGAGGTGCGGATACCCGTGGTGAGCTTCGCCCTGAACGGCGTGCCCGCCGAGCGGGTGGTGCAGCGGTTGGCGGACAACGGGATTCTGGCCGTCACCAACGAGAACTCCCGCGCGCTCGACGTGCTGGGCGTCAACGACGTCGGGGGAGCGGTAACCGTCGGGCTGGCGCATTACTCGACGACGGCCGAGGTCGATCAGTTGGTGCGCGCGCTGGCGTCCCTGGGCTGAGCCTTTCGGTTCCGCGAGCGGGCGGTACCCCCAGCCTGCGGGCCGCTAGACCGTAAGCACGATCTTTCCGGTCACCTTGCTCGACGTCAGCAGTTGATGCGCCTCACCGGCCTGCTGAATCGGCATGCGGGCGCCGATGATCGGCCGGACGCGGCCCTCGGCGATCATCGGCCAGACCGAGCCGATCACCGCCTGCACGATCTCGGTCTTGCTGTTGGGCCCGGTCACCGGGCGGGCACGCAGCGTGGTGCCGATCACCCGGGCGCGCTTCGCCAAGAGCTTGCCGATGTTGAGCTCGCCCTTGATGCCGCCCTGCATGCCGATGATGACCAGCTGTCCGTCGGTGGCCAGGGCGTCGATATTGCGGTCCAGGTAGGCGGCGCCCATGATGTCGAGGATCACGTCGGCTCCGCCGCTTTCTTGCAGCCGCGCGACGAAATCTTCGTCGCGGTAGTTGATGGTGATCTCGGCGCCCAGCTCACGGCAGAATTCCAGCTTCTCCGCCGAACGGGCCGTGACGGCCACCCGGGCCCCCAACGCCCGCGCGACCTGGATCGCGTGGCTTCCGATGCCGCTGGCGCCGCCGTGCAGCAGCAGCAGCTGGCCCGCACCCAGGTGGGCGGTGAGCACCAGGTTGGACCACACCGTACAAGCCACCTCCGGCAGCCCGGCCGCGTCGATCAGGTCGACACGAGAGGGGATCGGCATCACCTGGCCGGCGGGAACGGCGACGTACTCGGCGTACCCGCCGCCCGCCAGCAGCGCGCAAACGTCTTGTCCGACAGTCCAATCCGTGACACCCTCGCCGGCGTCGGCGACCACGCCGGACACCTCCATGCCGATGATGTCGCTGGCGCCCGGCGGCGGCGGATACTTACCGGCGGCCTGCAGCAGGTCGGCGCGGTTCACGCCGGCGGCGGCGACCTTGATCAACACCTCGCCGGGTCCAGCGGACACGTCGGGCGCGTCTTGCCAGGAAAGGTGATCGGGGGATTCGGCGACGATGGCGCGCATGGTGGCCACGCTACCGACCCCCGTTACGCTTATCGGCGGTGGCGTGGCAGAGCGGCCTAATGCACTCGCCTTGAAAGCGAGAGACGGCTAACACCGTCCGGGGGTTCAAATCCCTCCGCCACCGCGCGTGTCACCCGACGGGCTGGTGCAGCATCGGCGCGTAGCGAAGCAGTGCCCCGGTGCCGTCGGCCGGGGCGATCCGCTCGTCGGTGCGCACCAGCGACGCCCCGACCGCAATCGCGAACAGCGGCAGGGCCTCGTCGGCGCGCAGCGTCTTGTCCGCGGCCGCGCCCTGCTCGGACAACACGTTCGCGTTGGGGGCGACGGTCGTCAGATCGGCGTCGGCGACCACGGTGGCGTCGCCGACGTCACCGATGATCAACGTGTCCACCGCGCCCTGGCGCAGGGCCGAGCACACCGCGCCCAGCCCCTCGGCGGCCAGCCCCGATTGCCGGCCTACCTCGGCGGTGAACCGATCGGCCGCGTCGTCGATGACCCGCAACCGTCGGCTGACGAACGCGGCTTCAATGGCCCGCCGAACTTCTTCGTCGTCGTGACCGCTGTGTCGCGCACCCACCTGCAGCTGAATCGCCCGCTCGCGCAGTCGATCTGGCAGGGCGGACAGCAGGTCCGAACGTGACCGCACCTCGCCGACGACGAAGATCATCTCGATCGACTTGTCGTCGACCAGCTCGCCGACCCGGTCGGCGACGGCTCGCACGTTCTTGCGGGCGGCTTCGTCGGTGCGCAATTGCGGGTCGCCGTATCCGGCGGTTTCGGCGCCGGCGGCCTTGTGGACGGGATAGCCGCCACCGTCAACGGTTTCGGTGCGCAGGGTGCCGTTGACGTGGGCGGTGATGTCGGCGCCGGTGTGGTCCGCCACCACCAGCAGATAGTCCGGGTGATCGAAGCCCAGTTCGACGATCGGTAGCACGAAAGGCAATTCGGAGACGCGCACGACCGTCTCGGCGGTGGGCCGGGTGAGGTGCTCGTTGAGGAGCACGCCCTGGGAGCCCGCCACCACGCCCCGGCCGCTGCGGCCGATCGGCGGGCGCAGGCCCAGCACAGCGCGCCCGATGTCGTCGATCACCGCCGCGCCGGCGACCTGTCTGTCGAGTTCTTCTTTCAGCGCACGCCATTTGAGCTCGAGCTGGGCTTCGGCGTCGTGGGTGTCGTGCGAATCGTCGAAGTAGACCGACGCGAACGGCCCGGGGGAATCCAGCAGCTTGCGGAAGCGTTCAGAGTCCATGTCTTTGGGTGCCCTGCGGGCCGGGCCGCAAACCCTAGTAGCTGCGGTCGCCTTCGCTGTTGTCGAAGAAGCGCCATTGGCCGTCGGCTTCGACTTCCATACGCCAGCCCAGTTCGTTGCCCTCGACCGCCTCGTCGGCGAACCAGGCGTGCGCTTTGTCGGCGCTTTCGATGTCCTTGGTCGCGACGACGTCGCCCTTGGGGTTGAGCACTCGGTAGGTAGCCATCCCGGCAGTGTTCCCACCGCCGGGTGCCCTCAATCGGTGGGAATCTCGGCGGCGATGGTGTCCATCAGGGCGGTGTAGCGCTTGGCTTCCGGGTCGCGGCCGGGCTTGCCGCTGCTGATCACGCCGGCCGCCAGACCGCGCGCGGGGTCGGCCCAGATCGCGATGTTGACCAGGCCGAGGTTGCCGAACGCGTTGGGCGCGTGCAGCCCGAACGGTCCCCACCGGTCCGTTCCGAGAATGAAACCGGTGCCCCAGCGGGCGGGTTGCAGCCCGACCGCGAAATCGGGTCGCAGTCGCCGGCATTCCTTGACCGCGCCGTACATCGTCTCCGGGCTCAGCACCCGCACGCCGTCGAGAGTGCCACCGCGGCGCCAGATTTCGGCGAACCGGGACATCTCGTTGGCGGTTGACACCGTGTTGGACGACGGGATGATCGTGGTGAGGAACAGCGGGGTATTGGTGATCGGGATCATCTCGTGCACGGTTCCGCCGATCGCCTTGCGGAAGATCTGCGCCACGATCGGCGGGAGCGGGCGCCCCGTCGCGTGGCTGGGCGCGACCAGTGGCAGGTCTTCTTTGGCGACACCGAAGTTCGTCCACCGGAAGCCGAGCGGGTCGAGGATCTCGGTGGCCAGAATTTCGCGAATTTCCTTGCCGGTGGCCGCGTACACGATCTCGCGGATCAGCGGACCCCAGGTCAGGGCGTGGTACATGTGGAACAGCCCGGGGCGGTAGATCGGCCGCAATTCACCGAGCTTCTGTTGCGCGTATTCGTGGTCGTCCGCGCGTTTGACGTCCGGCTTGGGTCCGGTGGGGAAGGGCAGCCCGGCGCTGTGCGTCATCACGTGCCGGATGGTGATCCGGTGCTTGCCGTGGCTGGTGAAGGTGGGGATGTAGTCGCACACCCGGTCGTCGAGTGAGAAGACGCCGCGCTCGACGAGCATGTGCACCACGGTCGCCGCGATGCCCTTGGCTGCCGAGTAGACGCAGAACGGCGTGTCCGTCGTGACGGGGATCTTCTCGGCGTCGGCCGGGTCGCTCGGGGCGTTGCCCCAGCCGTGGCCGATCGCCCGGTTGAGCACGACGCGCCCGTGCCGACGGAGGCACAGCTGGATGGCCGGCTGGAAGCCTGCCTCATACCAGTGCCGCGCGGCCGCCCAAATCCGGTCGACGGCGGCGCTGTCGATCTCGGAGTAGTCCTCGTCGCCGATCGCCGTCACGGCGTCCAGGTCGGCTGGGACGCGGATCTTGCCGTCTGGTGTCGTCACCTCAGCGAGGGTACGTGGCGCCGGATCACTCCCCGGTGAATCGCGGCGGGCGCTTCTCGAAGGTCGCCGCGATGCCCTCGGTCAGGTCCTTCGACGGCAGGAAGGCGGCGTTCCAGGCGGCGACGTAGCGCAGGCTCTCCGACACGGCGGCGGTGCGCTGCTGGTCGAGCACGTCCTTGATGCCGTGTACCGCCAGCGGCGGGTTGGCGGCGATCTCGGCCGCGGTGGCGTGCGCGGCGGCCAGCGTGGCGTCGGCGTCGTCGTACACGTCGTTGACCAGGCCGATCTTCGCGGCCCGGGCCGCGTCGATGTCCTTGCCGGTCAGCGCCAGCTCACGCAGGTGCCCGTCGCTCAGGATGTACGGAAGCCGGGCCAGGCTGCCGACGTCGGCGACGATCGCCAGCTTGACCTCGCGCACCGAGAATTTGGCGTCGGCGCTGGCGTAGCGGATGTCGACCGCGGAGATCAGGTCGACGCCGCCGCCGATGCACCAGCCGTGTACCGACGCGATCGTCGGGGTGCGGCAGTCCGCGACGGCGGTGATCGCGCCCTGCATGCGCTTGACCTCGCGGTGGAAGACCGCGCGCGGGCCGGCCAGCGCGTCGCCGGACAGCAGCGGGGTGAACGAGCCGCCCATCGCGGGCACGTCCAGGCCGTAGCTGAAGTTCTTGCCCGAACCGGTCAGCACGATGGCCCGCACCTCGGGGTCGGCGTCCAGGGCCGCGAACAGCTCCGGCATCTCCGACCAGAACGCCGGGCCCATCGCGTTGCCCTTGCCCGGCCCGATCAGCGTCACCTGCGCGACATGATCTTTGGTTTCCACCGTGACGGATTCGTATGCTTGCGCCATATCGAGACCGTAGCGTGGCAAACATGGCTCCTGATTTGCGGCCCGGCCCACATTCCCCGCCCACCGACGAACTGCACAGCGCCGAGGACACGCTCGGGGTGCTGCAGCGCGTGCTGCACACGATTCCGGCCGACGATCTGTCCCGGCGGACGCCGTGCAGCGAGTTCGACGTGGCGCAGCTGACCGAGCATCTGCTGAAGTCGATCGCCGGGCTCGGGGGCATGGTGGGCGCCGCTATGCCGGAGCGCGAGCAAGGCGATTCGGTGGAACGGCAGGTGGTCGCCGCGGCCCGGCCGGCGCTGGATGCCTGGCATCGCCGCGGCCTGGACGGCACGGTGCCGTTCGGCAAGAGCGAGATGCCCGCCAAGGCGGCGTGCGGCATCTTCTCGGTCGAATTCCTGGTGCACGCCTGGGATTACGCCGCGGCGGTGGGCCACGAACTCAACGCCCCGGAACCACTGTCCGAATACGTGCTGGGGTTGGCGCGCACCATCATCCGGCCGGAGATTCGTGCCGGTGCCGGGTTCGACGACCCGATCGACGTCCCGGCCGACGCCGGCGCGCTCGAGCAATTGGTCGCCTTCACCGGGCGCAACCCGGCCGGCTAACCGCCGGGACGCGACGCCGACGCCGTGGCGATGGCGCTGACAACCTGCCGCAGCCAGCGGTGGGACGGATCCTGGTCGAGGCGCGGGTGCCAGACGGCGGCGGACCGTAGCTCGCCCAGCTCCGGTGGGGCCGTGAGCACGCGGGTCTGGGCCGGGTCGGCGATGGCGCGGGCCAGCTGCGCCGGAACCGTCAGGATCAGCTCGGTGCCGGGCAGCATGTTTGGCCCCGGAGCGAAGTAGGGCATCCGGACCGCTATCCGGCGCTTGGCGTCGTGCGCCTCGAGCGCCCGCTCGATCCACGGCTGGTCGAGCGCGATGTCCACATGCGGCCAGCGCAGATAGGCCGACAGCGAAACAGCCGTCTCCGCGGCGAGCGGGTGGTCGGCGGCCACCACGCAGACGAACTGATCGGTGAAAAACTGTGTGCTGCAGTACCGGTCGGGCACGGCGCGGCCGTAGATCACCAGGTCAAGCGTCCCAGCGTCCAGCTTGTCGAACGCGCGCGAGTCGAGGGCTTCGCAGTGCACCGTGGAGGCCGGTGACTGCGCCAGGATGGAGTGCACGACTGCGGGACCGAACGCGGAGAGCGCGTAGTCGGTGATGGCCATGCGAAACGATTGGGCTGCGGTGGCCGGGTCGAAGGATTCGTTGGCAAACAGTTGCTCGAGCTGGGTGACGGTCGTCGCCAGCTGGTCGCGGATCCGCTCGGCTCGCGGGGTCAACGAGTAGCCGTCCGGGCCGCGCACCAGCAACTCGTCGCCGAAGTGTCGCCGCAACCGCTGCAACGCGCGGCTCATCGCCGGCTGGCTGAGCCGGGCCCGCTCCGCCGCGCGCGAGACGTGCCGCTCCTCGAGCAGGGCCGTCAGGGGCGGAAGCAGATTCAGGTCCACCTTATCGATATGCGTCTCGCGCATGTGTCGCATGCTAACCATTCATTTCACAAATGTCAGCAGGTGCAAGAGGCTTTAGGTGTAAGAACTTTATCCCCCTCGAGCCCGAAGGAGAGACCCGACATGACACAAATGCTGACCCTCACGGTCGACCACGACGAGCTGATCGCCCGGGCCGCCGAGCTGGAGGCCCCGATCCCGGCACCGCCGAGCGACAACCCCCAAGCACCCTGTGCGTTGGACATGGTCACCGCGGCCGCCGCCCAACTCGCGCTGTCCGCCGACAACATGCGGCTGTACTTGGGCGTGGGCGACCGGGTGCGGCAGCGGCTGGCAGAGGCGCTGCGAAATGTCGCCAAAGCATATGAGGACGTCGACGAGAGTGCTGGGCAGTCCATCCTGACCGGCCGTTTACTGTCGGCGGTCACCGGGTTCGCGGTCGAGCCGGTTGAGGCACCGCCGGTCGCCGAGGAGCTGATGTCGGCGAATTTCTTCACCCCCTACTACCCGGTCAAAGAGGCGGCGCAGAAGATCGCGGCAACCGACCGGGGCGCATCATTCGACCGATTCGCCGACGCGTGGACCGCATATCAGCGGACCTTGCTCGAGGCCGCCCGCCGCTTCCGGCCGTTCGACCACTGGGCGGGCGACGCGAGTCAGGCGGTCGAGGCCAACTTCGACCAGCAGCGGGCCTGGCTGTACGAAATGGCGGACGAGTGCGCCACGATGGCGGCTCAGGCGCGCAACGTCGCCTCGACACAGCGCTGGGCACTTGCCGAACACCCCACGGCGGAGGAGATCGCCCAGCTCGATGAAATGTGGTCGAAAGCGTCCGGCTCCGGCGTCGGGGCCACGATCATCCAACACCAAGTTCAGCAGGAGTACGCGAGGTTGCAGGAGAAGTCGGAGGAGGTGTTGCCCGAATACGAGAAGAAGGCGGCTCTGCCGCTGCCGCCGATCAAGCCGTCAAGCCCCCCGACCGCCTGGGCGCCGCCCGCGCCGCCGCCCGACCTCGGCGACCTGGTTCCCGACCCCGGCAACGGTCTTCCCGACCCTGGCGACGGTCTTCCCGAGCCTGGCAATGGTCTTCCGGACCCCGGCGACGGTTTCCCCGAGCCTGGCAATGGTCTTCCGGACCCCGGCGACGGTTTCCCCGACCCTGGCGACGGTTTCCCCGAGCCTGGCAATGGTCTTCCGGACCCCGGCGACGGTTTCCCCGACCCGGGCAACAACCTTCCCGACCCCGGCGCCCCGGACGGGAAGCCGCCCTGGGACGGGGATTGGGAAGACGGCTTGGGTGACCTCCCGACAGAGTCGCCCAGTGACCGCTACCCCGGCTTTTCGCCGATGCCTGCCATGCCGAACTGGTCGAGGAATGCCACCACAGGCGTTCCGGCGGGCGCCAAGGGATATCCGCACGCCTGGACCGGCGCGCCGACAGCCTCGAACGGCCAAAAACCGAAGTTGTCCGGCGGCGGCATCGGCCGTGGCGGTGCGGTGATCACGGCGGGGCCGCTGCAGCCGGCCGTGGAGGCCGAAGCGGCGCCGGGACGACCCGGCGCGACCGGGCCCGCGGCGGCAACCGCGGGGGCCGGCCGCGGCGTTCCGGGCCTCGGCGCCGCGACGGGCGGTGCCGGCATGGGCGTCCCCCCGGTGGGGTCGCCCGGTGTGCAGGGGAACAACGCCGGAAGGGGCAGGCACGCCAAGCCGGACGAGGAGGCGCTCTACACCGAGGAGCGGCCCTGGACCGAGGGCGTCATCGGACGGCGCCGGCAGAAAGGCGCTGAGAACTGACCAAACTGACGGGCGGGCCTCCCTCAACCCACGAAGGAGGCCCGCCTGCTCGTCGGGCGAGGCGCGCGCAAGCACCCGGAGACGCCGGCCCGCTCGAGCGGTTGGTCGCCTTCACCGCCCGCAAACCGGCCAGTTAGCGTCGGCCTCTGCCGAACGTGCAGACAACGCGAAATCCGGGCAGCGTTTTCGCAGTCAGTCCACGCTCGGCGAGGCGCTACACCCGCTCGAGGTAGAAGTAGTAGTACCGGCCGTTATCCCGGACGCCCTTGCCGTTCATGATGCCCATGACGGCGTTGTCGTCGATCTTCTTGAAGTGGTCGTGCACGGGCTGGCCGTCGTAGACCATCGTCGCGGTGACCTCGCCGCGGAACTCTTCGAGCCACAGGCTGGCCTCGCCCTTGCCCATCTCGACGTTCGAGAACTTGTTGCCGTCGGCGTCCAGGCAGACCAGCGGCTGCACGTCCCGAGCCGACTTGAAGGTCTTGCCGAACCAGCCGGCCTTCTCCAGCTGGCCGTTCATCCGGTGGCCGGTGCGGAATTCGCCGCCCTGCCATTCGCCCAGCATGCCCTCGATCGTCGCGGGCTCCAGGCCGGCCCAGAAGTCGTCGAGCTCGGCATCGGGGATGTCACCGTCGCGCTCCTTGAACTCGGTGAACTGTTTGCGCGCCAAGTCCAATGGAGTGCTCCTTACGGTTCGGTGCGGGAAATCCAATCCCGGGCGAAGTGCAACAGGGCGTCATTCTCCTCCACCGCACCGATGGTGATGCGCACCCCCTCGCCGGCGAACGGGCGCACCACCAGCCGCGCGTCGGCGGCCTGCTCCGTGAAGTCCGTGGTACGAGAACCCAGCGGCAGCCAGATGAAGTTGGCCTGCGACGGCGGCAGGGTGAACCCGGCGTCGCGCAACCCCGCGCTGACGCGGGTGCGCTCGGCGACCAGCGCGTCGGTCCGCGCCATCAGCTCGTCCGACGCCTCCAGCGACGCGATGGCGGCCGCCTGGGCGACGTTGGTCACGGCGAACGGCATGACGACCTTGTCCAGCGCGGTGATCAGGTCCGGGTGACCGATTGCATAACCGACGCGCAGACCCGCGAGCCCGTAGGCCTTCGAAAACGTCCGCAGCACAACGACGTTGCTGCGCGATAGGGCCAGCTCCAGACTGCTGGGCAGCATTCCGTCGCGGATGTATTCGACATAGGCCTCGTCGATGGCGATCAGGATGTGCGGCGGCACGGCTTCGACGAAACGAACGAGGGCGTCCGGATCGACCACCGTCGACGTCGGATTGTTCGGGTTGCAGACGAAGATCAGCCGGGTGCGATCGGTGACCGCGGCGAGCATGGCGTCGAGGTCGTGGGTGTGGTCGCTCAGCGGCACTTTCACCGCGGTCGCGCCCGACACCTGGACGATCGGCAGGTAACACTCGAAGCTGCGCCAGCCCATCATGACTTCGTCGCCGGCCGCGGAGGTGATCTGCACCAGCTGCTGGCACAGGCTGACCGAACCGCTACCGACCGCGATGTGCTCCGTTGCGACGGAGGAGCCCAGGTGCATGGCCAGGGCCGCCTTGAGGTCGACGCTGGCGTTGTCCGGGTAGCGGTTGACGACGGCGACGGCCCGCTCGATCGCCGCGTGCACGCTGGGCAGCGGACCGTGGACGGTCTCGTTGCTGGCCAGCTTGATGGAGCCCGGCACGTTCTTGCCGGGGACATAGACTGGCAGTCCGACCAGTTCGGGACGCAGGCGGGCGGTCACTTCGACAGTTTATGTCGCGGATGTGTACGCTATGGCCGGTTCCGCGAGACCGGAAAGGGGTCGGGTACCCTCGAACAGTCCAAGGGAGGCGTGCCAGAGCGGCCGAATGGGGCTCACTGCTAATGAGTTGTCCCCCTCAAAGGGGACCGGAGGTTCAAATCCTCTCGCCTCCGCCAAGGAACACCACGCAAGACAACTGAACACACGGGCGCCCGTAGCTCAACGGATAGAGCATCTGACTACGGATCAGAAGGTTAGGGGTTCGAATCCCTTCGGGCGCGCTCATCACCGGTATGACGTTCGTTGACGCTCGACATTTCATCTTCGCCTGGTCCTTGAGACCGGAGTTCCCGAGCGCCGAAGCGGTCTAGTGAGACGAAAATCTGTGCGGCTCCGGAGCCTGCGCGGCATCGCCCGCCAGGCTTGCTAAGCGAACTGGCGCGTGGGGGAGCTCTTGAGGTATCGGCTTTGTAGCCGGTTGATGTGCGCCCGCGCTTCGGCGATGTCCCGGTGCAGGGCGGTCGCTTCGGCCCCAGCGCCGCGGGCTTCCAGCCAGGTCAGTTGGCGGGTCATTTTGTCCAGCACCTCGCACAGAGCCCGGATCAGCTCGACGGCTTGGGCGGCATCGCTTTCACCCATCAGAAGATGGTTGCACCAATGGCCTGTTGTTGACAGGGCAATGGCCGATTTGGAACGCGGTATTTAACGGAACGTAAAGCGTGCGGTAGCCGATGCGTCGCAACGGATAACGCTCGAGCCGTTGACGGCAGACGGCTGCGAACGCACCAGCCCTTATGGATGAGTAGGTTCGGGGGTTCAAATCCGCTCGGGAGGAGGCCGAGGATCTAGTGGCCCCCGAACGGACCCCGAACGGGCCGCGTCTTCGGGGTAGGGCGGCGCGAAGGGAGACGCTAGTGGATCAGGCCACGCTCTCGATCAGGCCCAACGCGCGCTCGAAGAGGTGAACAGTGGCTGCGTGCAATTGATCGCCGACCTCTTTCTCGGCCTTGCCTGCACAGGCCCGGGCGAGCGTGCCTTCGATGACGATGCCCAGCTTGAAGCACGCCAGCACCGTGTACCAGGTGATGTGCGAGAGGTCGCGGGTGGTGTTGGCCGCGTAGCGCTGGAAAAGCTCGTCGGTGCTGGCCAGCCCGTCCTGCCCGCCCAGGGCGTGGCTGAACACGCTGGACCCGTCGGGCTGGCGCCAGGTCGCCAGCAGCCAGCCCAGATCCAGCAGCGGGTCCCCGATCGTGCACATCTCCCAGTCGACGATCGCGACCACATCCGGGCCGGTGTTGGAGAACATCACGTTGGCGGCGTGGTAGTCGCCGTGCATGATCCCGGGTGTCCACGTTGCCGGTCGGTGGCGTTCCAGCCAGGCCGACACTTCCCCGATTCCCGGGATCTGCGGCCCGGGGTAGCCCTCGTACTCGCTGTAGGAGTCCAGTTCGGACAGCCAGCGCGGGACCTGGCGTTCCAGGAAGCCCTCCGGCTTGCCGAAATCGCCCAGACCGACGGCGACATGGTCAACGGCGCCCAGCTTTGCCAGCGCGTCGGCCATCGAAAGGCCCATGCCGTGCCGCACGCTGGGATCACCCGTATGCAACGGCGGCAGTCCCTCCCCGGCGTTGAATCCCTCGACCGGGTCCATCAGGTAAAAGACCGCGTCGCCCAGCACGCCGGGGTCCTCGCAAGCGGCGATCAGGTGGGGGTGCGGCACGTCGGAACCGGCCAGGGCGGCAAGGACTTTCGTTTCCCGCAGGATGACGCTGTTGCTCCGGGGGCGCAGGTGCCGCGGTCCCCGGCGCAACACGTACGGCCGGCCGGCCCTGGTGAACCGGATCATGACGTTCTGGGTTCCGCCGGTGACGGCGGTGACGTCCTCCAGCGGCCCTTCGCCGAGTCTCCGCTCGGACATCCAGGCCGCGACGGCGTCCAGGTTCACGGCATCCACGTTCAGCCGATACCGATCTCGTCCATGCCAGCTCCTTTGCTGCAACCCTGTGGGCCGTCTGGGAAAAAGCGTAGGCCACCGCCGCGAACGGGCTCCGGGCGGCGGAGCCTGGAACAATAGTGTGGGCAACTAACTGAATCTCGCGCCTGGAAGGGAACTGGCGATGCCGCGTACCGACAACGATTCCTGGGACATCACCCAAAGCGTGGGAGCCACCGCACTTGGCGTCGCGGCGGCGCGGGCCGCCGAGACGGAGAGCGAGAATCCGCTCATCAACGACCCGTTCGCGCGCGTGTTCGTGGACGCGGCCGGCGAAGGCATGTGGAGCATCTATGCCGATCCCGCGCTGCTGGCCAAGGCGGTGGAGCTCGAGCCCGAGGTCGGCACGCGCATCCAGCTGATGATCGACTTCATGGCCACGCGGACAGCCTTTTTCGATGAGTTCTTCCTGGGCGCGGCCGACTCCGGCGTACGTCAGGTGGTGATCCTGGCCGCCGGCCTGGACGCGCGCACCTGGCGGCTGCCGTGGCCCGACGGCACGGTCGTCTACGAGCTCGATCAGCCCAAGGTCCTCGACTTCAAATCCACCACGCTGAGCGAGCACGGCGCGCAGCCCAGGGCGCGGCTGGTCAACGTGCCCATCGACCTGCGCCAGGACTGGCCGAAGGCGTTGCAGGAGGCGGGGTTTGACGCGTCGCGGCCTGCCGCCTGGTCGGCCGAGGGCCTGGTGCGTTACCTGCCGGCGCAGGGCCAGGACCTGTTGTTCCAGCGCATCCATTCGCTCAGCGCCGACGGCAGCTGGCTGGCCTCCAACGTGCCGGGCGCCGGGTTCACCGACCCCGACCTGGTCCAGCGCCAGCGTGAGGACATGCGGCGCATGCGGGCCGCGGCGGCCAAGCTGGTCGATTCCGAGATCACCGACTTCGACGACCTCTGGTATCCCGAGGAGCGCACCCCCGTCGACGCCTGGTTGCGGGAGCGTGGCTGGGACGTCGCCACGGCGACGTTCGCCGAGTTGATGGCTCGCTACGGTCGCAGCGTTCCGCAGGACGCAGAGTCCGCGATGCCGCCCACCCTGTATGTCTCCGCGCAGCGGCGTTAGCTAGCGCGTCAAACCACTTCGATTCGCTCCCCGGGCTCCGCTGGCGCACTGCCGAATTCAGCCGCGGCGAATGTTTAGACATAAGTCCAATGGGTAACTATCGTCCACGAGAAATTTTTCTCGACCACATTGGAGGTCACTATGCGTGGCAGCGGAATCATCGGCACCATTGCCCTGGTATGGCTGCTCATCGGGGTGTTCGCGGCATGGCAACGCGACTACTTCAAAGGTGACTCGACCAGCTGTGTCACGGCGGGAAACATTGCGTTGACCGTCATTGCGGGGCCTTTGAATTACGGGGGCGTCAACCCGAAAGTCAAGGACTGCCATGTTCCGCAGCCCAGTTCAATGCCTGGTGTTCTACTACCCCTCACCTAAAAGGAGTTGTGATGATTGTCTTGGGCGTAGTCCTGCTTATTCTCGGGTTTGTATTCAGTGTCCCATTGCTGTGGGAAATCGGTGTCGTGGTCTTGGTCATCGGCGCCGTGTTGTGGATCATGGGTTCGATAGGTCGTCCAGTCGCCGGCCGGCGCTATTGGTATTAGCCACCACGCCGGAAAACGGGATCGCGCGACTGCCGGGCGGCCGCGCGATCCCGTTCACAGGTCACGCAAAGCCAGGCCATAGCGGCGGCTCAGCGCGCTGCGCATACTGGAACCTGTGACACAGCCCCGAGCCTCCGTCGAGCGGGTTGTCATGTGCCGCGCGGACGGCAATCCGATCAACGTGTTGGTCGTGGACGACGAGTCCGTCCTGGCTGAGATGGTGTCCATGGCGCTGCGGTACGAGGGGTGGAACATCGCCACCGCCGGCGACGGGGCATCGGCTATCGCCGCCGCCCGGGCCCAGCGCCCAGACGTGGTCGTCCTCGATGTGATGCTGCCCGACATGAGCGGGCTCGACGTCCTGCACAAGCTGCGTGAAGAGAACCCGCAGCTTCCGGTGCTGCTGCTGACGGCCAAGGATGCGGTGGAAGACCGCATCGCCGGGCTGACCGCGGGCGGCGACGACTACGTCACCAAGCCGTTCAGCATCGAAGAGGTGGTGCTGCGGCTGCGCGCGCTGCTGCGGCGCACCGGCGTGACCACGCTGGACAGCGGCGCCCAGCTGGTCGTCGGCGACCTGGAGCTCGACGAGGACAGCCACGAGGTCACCCGGGCCGGCGAACCGATCGCGTTGACCTCCACCGAGTTCGAGCTGCTGCGGTTCATGATGCGCAACTCCAAGCGGGTGCTGAGCAAGGCCCAGATCCTCGACCGGGTGTGGAGCTATGACTTCGGCGGCCGGTCCAACATCGTCGAGCTCTACATCTCCTATCTGCGCAAGAAGATCGACAACGGTCGCGACCCCATGATCCACACGCTGCGTGGCGCGGGTTATGTCCTCAAGCCGGCCCGCTAACCCGCGGCGGGCCTGGTCGCTGCGGCTGCGGCTGCTGGTCGGACAGATCGTGGTGCTGGCCATCGTGTGCGTCGGCATCACCGCGGCGACCGAACTGGCGCTCAACCACCACCTGGTCAAGCAGCTCGACGGGCAGCTCGCCGGCACATCGTTCCGCTCGGCGCTGATGTATCCCGAACCGAACCGCCCGGGTTGGCGCCACGAGCACTCCTTCTATCCGCGGCCGGGCCCCGGCCCGCGATTTCTCGACGCCCCCGGTCAGCCGGCGGGCATGGTGGCCGCGGTCGTCAATCACGGCAAGACCGTCGACGCGGGCTACCTGACCAGCAGCGGCACCCGGGCCGCGCTGACCCCGACGGCCCAGAACCAACTGGAACAGGTCGCCTCCAGTCGCGCACCGGTCACCGTCGACCTGGATGGCCTCGGCCGATATCGGGTGGTCGCGGCCCCGAGCCGGAACGGGGGCGACACGATCGTCACCGGCCTGTCGATGTCCAACGTCGACGCCACCCTGATCCGGATGCTGATCATCTTCGGCATCGTCACCGTGATCGCCTTGGCCGCTGCGACGATCGCCGGGGTCGTCATCATCCGCCGGGCGCTGGCACCGCTGCGGCGGGTCGCGCAGACCGCGAGCAAGGTGGCCGACCTGCCGCTGGACCGCGGCGAGGTCCAGCTGCCGGTCCGGGTGCGCGAGTCCGATGCCAACCCCTCCACCGAGGTGGGCCAGCTCGGCTCGGCCCTCAACCGGATGCTGGACCACATCGCGTCCGCCCTGTCGGCGCGGCAGGCCAGCGAGACGCGGGTCCGCCAATTCGTCGCCGACGCCAGCCACGAGCTGCGCACGCCCCTGGCCGCGATCCGCGGCTACACCGAACTCACCCAACGCATGGGTGACGACCGCGAGGCGGTGGCGCACGCGATGAGCCGGGTGGCCTCCGAGACGGAACGGATGACGCGGCTGGTCGAGGATCTGCTGCTGCTGGCCCGCCTGGACTCCGGCCGGCCGTTGGAACGCGAGCCGGTCGATTTGTCACGGCTGGCCGTTGACGCGGTCAACGACGCGCATGTCGCGGGGCCCGACCATCAGTGGGAACTCGACCTGCCGGAAGAACCAGTGATCGTCACCGGTGACGCGGCCCGGCTCCACCAGGTGCTGACCAACCTGCTCGCCAACGCCCGATTGCACACCGGCGCGGGCACGGTCGTGACGACGCGGTTGAGTACCGAGCCGGAACACACCGTGCTGCAGGTGATCGACAACGGGCCCGGCATCCCGGCGGCGCTGCAATCGGAGGTGTTCGAGCGGTTCGCCCGCGGTGATACCTCGCGCTCGCGCAAGGGCGGCAGCACGGGGCTGGGTCTGGCGATCGTGTCCGCGGTGGTCAAGGCCCACAACGGGACGATCAAGGTGAACAGCTCAGCCGGTCATACCGAGTTCACGGTGCGGTTGCCACTCAACGGGTGGCAACCGCCCGCGACCTCGACTAGCTAGAGCAGGTGACGTCGATCTCGAACGGCTTGTTCACGGGCTGCATGGGGTTGGCCATGTCGACCCCGGTGGCCGTTCCGGTGATCTTGTAGCTGTTGCCGTTCTTCTCGGCGGAGGCGTTGCCCTGGCCGGTTCCGGACGTGTATCCGAGCGTCACGCCGTTGACATTGCCCAGGCCAACGGATTTCACCTGCGGCGGGTTGGCGTCGGTGAGCACGGCGGCGATGCCGGTGGCTGCGCCACCGATCGCGATGTTGACGGTGCCGCCCGCGGACGTGCACACGACCGAGCCGCTCACGTTCTGGTCCTTGCCGTCGATCAGGACCTTGGTTCCGCTGGCGGCGCCCGCCGAGGTGTTCACGGCCGAGCTGGTGCCCGAACCGCCCGAAGGCTGCTTGTTGCTTGAACAGCCGGAGACTCCGGCGGCCAGAATTGCCGCTCCAGCCACCGCGACCGTCAGTCCACGCTTCACGTGTTCTCCTTTGCCCGAAAGTTGCGACCCTCGGCATTGAGGGCCGTCTGGGGCAGTATGCGGGTTAACTGGGCCGAACATCTAGCATTCGGGCGAATTGTTTCTGTGTCCGTTGATCACTGGACAGGATGCGGTGGAACGGCTTCGCGGAATGGCGCGTTGGTGGCAATGTATTGGCGTGCAGCACAAACCCCCCACCGCGGTCATCGAGGCGGCGCACCGCGCACACGCGCTGCCATTCGATGACGACGCGGACTTCCGCAACGCCGATCGCGGGTTCATCGCCGCCCTGTCCCCGTGCGTCATCAAGGCGGCCGACGGCCGGGTGGTGTGGGACAACGACGCCTACTCCTTCCTCGGTGGTCAGGCGCCGGCGTCGGTGCACCCGAGCCTGTGGCGGCAGTCGACGCTGGCCGCCAAACAGGGCCTCTACGAAGTGGTTCCCGGCATCTACCAGGTCCGTGGCTTCGACATCTCGAACGTCACGTTCGTCGAGACCGACACCGGCATCATCGTCATCGACCCGTTGGTGTCCACCGAGGTCGCGGCGGCGGCGCTGGCGTTGTATCGCGCCCACCGCGGCGGCGAGCGCCCCGTCGTCGCGGTGATCTACACCCACAGCCACGTCGACCACTTCGGCGGCGTGCTGGGCGTCACCACACAGGCGGACGTGGACGCCGGCGCGGTCGACGTGCTGGCGCCGGAAGGCTTTGCCGAGCACGCTGTCCGGGAGAACGTCTACGCCGGCCCGGCCATGACGCGGCGGGCGACCTACATGTACGGCACGTTGCTGCCCCGCGGGCCGCAGGACCAGGTCGGTTGCGGGCTGGGCCAGGCCACGTCCACCGGCGAGGTGGCGATCATCGTCCCCACCATCGACGTCCGCGAGACCGGCGAGAGGCACACCATCGACGGCGTGGAGATCGAGTTCCAGATGGCGCCCGGCACCGAGGCGCCCGCCGAAATGCATTTCTACTTCCCGCGTTTCCGCGCGTTGTGCATGGCCGAGAACGCCACCCACAACCTGCACAACCTGCTGACCCTGCGCGGCGCCCTGGTGCGCGACCCGCACGCCTGGTCCGGTTACCTCACCGAGGCGATCGACACCTTCGCCGACCGCGCCGACGTGGTGTTCGCGTCGCATCACTGGCCCACCTGGGGCAGGGAGAACATCGTCGAATTTCTCTCGCTGCAGCGCGACCTCTATGCCTACCTGCACGACCAGACGCTGCGGCTGCTCAACCGGGGTTACACCGGCGTCGAGATCGCGGAGATGTTCCGGATGCCGCCGGCGCTCGAGCGCGCCTGGCACACCCACGGGTATTACGGCTCGGTCAGCCATAACGTGAAGGCCGTCTACCAGCGCTACATGGGCTGGTTCGACGGCAACCCGGCCAGGCTGTGGCCGCATCCGCCGGAGGCCCTCGCTCCCCGCTATGTCGAGGCGATGGGCGGCATCGACCGAGTTGTTCAGCTGGCCCGGACGGCGTTCGACTCCGGCGACTTCCGGTGGGCGGCAACCCTTCTCGACCATGCCGTCTTCGCCGACAGCGACCATGCCGACGCTCGTGCGTTGTACGCCGACACGCTCGAGCAGCTGGCCTACGGCGCCGAGAACGCAACGTGGCGCAACTTCTTCCTCAGCGGCGCAACCGAATTACGGAACGGAAACTTCGGCACGGCGGCCCAGGTCGCGTCGCCCACCATGTTGTCCCAGCTGACCCCCGAACAGATCTTCGACAGCCTCGCCATCCGGGTCGACGGGCCACGCAGCTGGGATCTCGACCTCGCCGTCGACATCGCCTTCACCGATCTGGCCGCCAACTACCGGCTCACCCTGCGCAACGGGGTGCTCGTCTACCGCCAGGCTCCGGCCCAACCCGCGACGGCGACCGTCACGGTGCAGCTGGACGGCAAGTCCCGGTTGCTGGCCGCGGCGCTGGGCGACTTCACGTCCCCGGGCCTGCAGATATCCGGCGACCAGGCGGCGCTACAGGCCCTCCTCGGTGCGCTGGACCAACCCGACCCGAGCTTCAACATCGTCACGCCCTGACGTCGAGATTGCCCTGACGGCTGCTCCGGACCTGGATTTCACGACCATGGCGGCAATCTCGGCGCCACACCGCGTCATACGTCGATGACGACCTTGCCCAACACCTTGCGGTCGGCCACGTGCCGCAGCGCGGCCGCGGTCTCGGACAGCGGGAATCGCGCACCGATGTACGGGCGGATCGTGCCGGCGGCGAACATCTCCGACAATTCCCGCATGTCGCGGACGGCCTGGTCGGGATGGTCGGTCATGAAGGTGCGGATCTCCATGCCACGCACGCAGATGTCCTTGAGCAGAACGAGATTGAGCGGGATCGCCGGTATGGAACCCGCGGCGTAGCCCAGAGTGACGAACGTGCCGCCGCGCGCCAGCGCGCGCAGCGCCGGCTCGGCGTACGGCCCGCCGACGGGATCGATGACCACCCGGGCGGCGTCGCCGGTGAGCTCGCGGATGCGCGCCTTCAAGTCCTCCCGGTCGTAGTCGACGGTCGCCTCGGCGCCGCGTCGCCGGCACAGGTCGAGCTTCTCGGGGCTCGACGCCGCGGCCAGCACCCGGGCCTTCATGGCGACGGCCAGGTCGACCGCGGCCAGCCCCACACCCCCCGCGGCGCCCAGCACGACGACCCAATCCCCTTCTGCCACCGCGGCGGTCGAGCGCAGCGCGTGATACGCGGTGCGGTACGTGACGCCGAAGGCCGCGGCCGACGCGAAGTCCGCGTCGTCGGGGATGAGCGCCGCCTGGCTCGCGTCCAGCAGTGCGCGTTCGGCGAACGCCCCGAAGGTGGTTCCGGCCACTCGCTGCCCCGGCTCGAACGGCGCGCCCTCGCCGGTGGCGATCACCTCGCCAGCGATCTCGTTGCCCGGTATGAACGGCGGCGGGATCTTGACCTGGTACTTGCCGGCGATGAAGAGCACGTCGGGGAAATTCACGGCGGCGGCGTGCACGCGCACCAGCAGCTGCCCGGGGGCCGGGACCGGCTCGTCGACGTCCTCGAGAACCAGGTCTTCCGGTGTGCCATAGGAACGGCAGACCACCGCGCGCATCAGCCGACCCCCAGACCGCGCAGGCAGAATCCGACCAGGTGCGTGATGTCGTCGGACCCGGGCCGGTCGGCAGACCCCACGTATCGCCGCATGGTCGCGGCCGTGCAACTGAACACCGCCTCGACGTCGCGCTCGACGTCGCTGCTGCCCAGCGCCGCAACGGGTTCGACGAGCAGGTCGCGCAGCGGCCGCAGCATCTCCTGATCGACCGCCGGCCAATTGGTGCGGGGTGACATCTGGCCCGCCGCCGCGCGGCTCATGCTGATCAGGTGCGGGTCGGCGACCTGCGCCATCGTGCCCTCGATCCAGCGAGCGACCCGCTCGCGCGGCTCGCTCTCCTTGGCCATCTGGTGCTCGAGGTAGGACACCACGATGCCGACGCCGCGCTCCATGACGGCCAGGATGAGATCGTCCTTGCCGGCGAAGTAGCGGTAGAACGCCTTGTTCGACGTGCCGGCCTCGGCGACGATGTCGCTGACCCGCGGTGGTTCCGGCGCCACCCGTTCCATGACGCGCACCGCGGCGGCCAGGATGCGCTCCACCTCCTCGGTGGCCTCCCGCTGGCGGTCGTCGAGCGCCCGCTCGACCGCCGCGGTCACCCGGCTGCTCACGGCGAATCGGGCAGCGCCGGAACGCGGTCGATGAGGTCGCCGTACTTGGTGCGCGCGGCCTCCCGGCGGATGTCCAGCAGCTCACTGGGCCACTCGGGGTCCTCGGCCTCGTAGTGTTTGAGCAGCAGCCGGGCCAGGTTGACCTTGTGGGCCTCGGTCGGCCCGTCGGCCAGGCCGAGCGCCACGCCGCCGAGCAGCACGTTGACCAGCGGAAGCTGGTCGGTGGTGCCGAGTGCGCCGTGCACCTGGATCGCCCGCAGCCCAATCGATTTGAGCACTTGTGACGCCAGGATCTTGCAGGCGCCGATCTCGGCGCGGGCCGCGTGTTCGCCGGCAGTGTCGATCAGCCACGCCGCGTGCAGGACCGCCAGCCGGAACGGCATCAGCTCGGTGTACGAGTCGGCGACGAACGCCTGCACCAGCTGCTTGTCGGCCAGCGAACTTCCTTGAGTGAAACGGCTTTTCGCGCGACGGGCCATCATCTCCACCGCGCGTTGGGCCACCCCGATCGACCGCATCGCGTGATGCAGCCGCCCGCCGGCCAGCCGGGTCTGCAGAATCATGAACCCCTGGCCCGGTTCACCCAGCAGCGCGTCCGACGGCACGCGCACCCCGTCGTAGTGCACCAGCGAATGCCCGGGTTCGTGCGGCAGCGCCCCCACCAGATGATGGGTGGCCTCGATGGTCAGGCCTTCGGTGCCAGCCGGCACCAGGAACGTCGACGCGCCGCGGTGGACCGGCACGTCGGGGTCGGTGATCGCGACGACGATGAAGAACGAGGCGACGGAGGCGTTGGAGGAGAAGTACTTTCGCCCGGTGATCACCCAGTCCCCGTCTTTTTCCGAGCCGTCGCGGAAGGCGCGCGTCCGGAAGACCCGCGGGTCGGCGCCGCCCTGCGGTTCGGTCATGGAAAAGCAGGAGAAGATCTCCCCGGACAGCAGCCCGGCGAGATAGCGGTCCTTCTGCTGCTGCGTTCCGAAGCGGGCGATGATCTCCGCGTTGCCGGTGTCGGGCGCCTGCGTGCCGAACACGATCGGCGCCCACGGGCTGCGGCCCAGGATTTCGTTGATCAACGTCAGCTTGACCGCGCCGAAGCCCTGTCCGCCGAGTTCGGGGCCAAGGTGTGGTGCCCACAACCCCTGGTCGCGCACCTGCTGCTTGAGCGGATCGACGATCCGCCGGCGCTCGTCGTTCAGCGGCAGGAACTCGCAACCCGGGAACAGCACCTCGAGGGGTTCCACCTCGTGGTGGACGAAGTCGCGGACCCAGTCGAGCTTGTGCTGGAATTCCGGTTCGGTGGAGAAGTCCCAGGACATTCGAATGCTCCTATTCGTTCATTGGGCAGCGGTCATAGGTGGCGACGCGCCACGTCAGGGGATACCGCCGTCGGCGCGCAGGATCGAGCCGGTGGTGAAACTGGACGCGTCGGATGCCAAAAACAATGCCGCCCCGACGATTTCGGCCGGTTCCCCGGCGCGCTGCAGCGCCAGGTGTCCAAACGGCTTGCTCTGGGCCGCCTCGAGGTCCCAGGCCTTGCTCACGTCGGTGAGAAAGGGCCCGGCCATCAGCGTGTTGACCCGCACGGATGGCCCGAACGCCTTCGCCAGTGCCTCGGTCATCGCGTTGAGCCCGGCCTTGGCTGCGGCGTACGGGACGATGTCCGGCGTCGGGCGCAGTGACCCGGCCGTGCTCACGTTGATGATGGATCCTCGCCCGGCCGCGACCATTCGCTCGCCCACCAAGGCCGACAACCGGAACGGGCCCTTGAGGTTGAGGTTGACGACCGCGTCGAACAACTTCTCGGTGACGTCGGTCAGCTTGTCGTACAGCGGTGACATGCCGGCGTTGTTGATCAGCGTGTCCACCTTGCCAAATCGGTCATAGGTCGCCTCGACCAGCCCGTCGAGCTGGTCCCAGCGGCCGACGTGCACCTGATACGGCAAAGCGGAGCGGCCGGTTTCGGCCTGGATCTCCTTGGCGGTGGCCACGCAGTTGTCGATGTTGCGGCTGGCGATCACGACGTCGGCGCCGCAGCGTGCTGCCGCGAACGCCATCTCGCGGCCCAGCCCGCGGCTGCCCCCGGTGACCAGCACGACCCGGTCCGTGAGATCGAAAAGCTGGTCGGCATAACCCATTTCAGTGGGCCCCGGAGGGCAACGAGCGGGCCAGCTCGGCCGCCGTCGCGATCAGCTGCGGGATCATCGTCCCGAAGGCGTCTTGGACCTTGGGGTCGACCTTTCCGGTGCGCACCCCGGCAGCGTAGGTCTTTTCCAGCACGATGCCGAGCTTCCAATTCGCCAGCACCAGGTAGTAGTCGATGTTCTCGGTGGAAAGCCCGCTGACCGTCTCGTAATGCCGGAGCAATTCGCTCCGGCTGGGCATGCCGCGCATGTCCAGATAGAAGCCGTCGGCGCGCGGCTCTTCGCCGTCGTAGCCCAGCAGGCACCACGCCAAATCCAGCAGCGGGTCGCCGACCGTCGTCATCTCCCAGTCCACGATCGCGGCCAGCCGCGCCGGCGCGTCGTGGGCGAACATCACGTTGGCGAACTGGTAGTCGCCGTGCATGATGCCGGGCCGGTAGTGCGCGGGCCGGTTGTTTCGCAGCCAGTCCGCGGCCATATCCAGGCCGGGCAGCTCGCGCACCTTGTAGGCGTCGAGGAACGCCAGCCAGCGATCCACCTGCCGGTCGTGGAATCCGTCCGGGCGGCCGAAACCCTCGAGACCTTGTGCGCGCCAATCCACCCGGCCCAGCTTGGCCGCGCCTTCGACGAGTTCGAAGGCCAGCCCGCGGCGGGCATTCAGGTCGGTGTCGAACGGCGGCTGCCATCCGCCGTCCATCGGGCTCCACCCGTCGATGGCCTGCATGACGTAGAACGGCATGCCGAGCACGGCACCGGTGTCGTCGGCGGCGATCAGCGCCGCATGCGGGACGTCGGTGCCGGACAGCGTGCGCACCAGCCGGATCTCGCGCAGCAAGCCGTCGATGCGCGCGGCGTCGGCGCGGGCGCCGGGCATGCGCAACACCATCCGCTCGCCGCCGCGCTCGAGCAGGTACAGCGTGTTCTGCGAACCGCCCTTCAGCTGCTCCAGCCGCGGCTCCTCGCCGTTTCCCGGCGCATCGTTCGCGTCCAGCCAACGCGCAAGAACGCCCGCTTCCAATTGGGCCTGGCCTACCGTCGCCATCCGCACACCTCGCTCTCTGTACGGAGAATAGCATTCTCCGGCGCGCGGCGGGCTTTCCGCTCAGTCCGGCTTGTGGGCGGAGAGCAGAAACCCCGGGGCCCTGAGGCGGCCGTCGCCGCGCCCCCGTTTTGCGGCGGCCGGTCCGCGTGCTTTGAATGAACACGTCGCGCCAACCACAGACAGGAACGAACACATGCAATTGCTTCTGGTCCGGCACGCGCTGCCATTGCGCAGCGAACACGGGCAGGGCTCCGACCCGCACCTGTCGGACGAGGGATTGGCGCAGATCGAGCGGCTACCCAAGGCGCTGGACCGGTTTCCCATCTCCCGGGTGGTGAGCAGCCCCCAGAGGCGCGCCGTCCAGACCGCCGAACCGGTCGCGGCGGCGCGGGAGCTCGCGGTAGAGATCGACGACCGATTCGCTGAATACGACCGCGACCTTCCGCTCTACATCCCCGTCGAGCAGATCCGCGAGGAGATGCCCGAGGAGTGGGCGCGCCTGGCCCAAGGCCACCTGCCGAGCGCGGTCGACGAGGACGCCTTCCTGGCGCGGCTGCGCGCGGCCGTCGACGACCTCGTCGCCGCCGCCGACCCCGAGGACACCGTCGCGGTGTTCAGCCACGGCGGCGTGATCAACGTCCTGCTGCACCAGATCCTGGGGACGTCCCGCCTGTTGTCCTTTCCGGTCGACTACGCCTCGATAACCCGGCTGCTGTTCTCGCGATCAGGCCAGGCGACGGTCGCGGGGGTCAACGGGGTCGAGCACGTGTGGGACCTGCTGCCGCGAAATCAGCGGTGGTGAGCCGGACCGCCCTGTGGCGGTGGTAAACAAGTCCGGTGACTTCAGCTGACCAACTCGAAGGGCTCGACCTGGCCTCGCTGGACGCCTACCTGCGCTCGCTGGGCATCGGACGCGAGGGCGAGTTGCGCGCGGAGTTCATCTCCGGTGGCCGGTCCAATCTGACGTTCCGGGTCTACGACGACGCGACCAGCTGGCTGGTGCGGCGCCCGCCTCTGCACGGGCTGACCCCGTCGGCGCACGACATGGCGCGCGAGTACCGGGTGGTCGCCGCGCTGTGGGACACACCCGTCCCCGTGGCGCGCGCGATCGCGCTGTGCGAGGACCAATCCGTGCTGGGTGCGCCGTTTCAGATCGTCGAATTCGTCGCCGGTCAGGTGGTGCGCCGCCGCGCCCAGCTGGAAGCCTTCAGCCACACCGTCATCGAGGGTTGCGTCGACTCGCTGATCCGGGTCCTCGTCGATCTGCACAACGTCGACCCCGCGGCCGTGGGCCTGGCGGACTTCGGCAAGCCCAGCGGGTACCTGGAGCGCCAGGTGCGGCGGTGGGGCTCGCAGTGGGCGTTGGTGCGGCTGCCCGACGACCGCCGCGACGCCGACGTCGAGCGCCTGCATGCCGGTCTGCAGGAAGCCATTCCCCAGCAGAGCCGCACGTCGATCGTGCACGGCGACTACCGGATCGACAACACCATCCTGGACGCCGACGACCCGACGAAGGTGCGCGCCGTGGTCGACTGGGAGCTGTCCACCCTCGGCGACCCGCTGTCCGACGCGGCGCTGATGTGCGTGTACCGCGACCCCGCGCTGGACCTGATCGTCAACGCCCAGGCCGCGTGGACGTCGCCGCTGCTGCCGACGGCCGACGAGTTGGCCGACCGGTATTCACTCGTGGCCGGGCTGCCGCTGGCGCATTGGGAGTTCTACATGGCGCTGGCCTACTTCAAGCTCGCGATCATCGCCGCGGGCATCGACTTCCGCAGACGGATGTCGGACCAGGCGCGCGGGCTGGACACCGACCACACACCGGAGGTCGTGGCGCCGCTGATCTCCCGCGGGCTGGCGGAGCTGGCCAAGCTGCCCCGCTGAGGCGTGCCCGCGGCGCGCTAACCCTTGCGCGAGGCCGCGTGGTGCTTCTTCGCCGCCCGCCGTAGCTGAAGGATCCGCGCGGTGCCGACGGCCACAGTGATCAGCCCGCCCACCACGGCCGCCAGCAGGATGGCCACCCCCAGCGGCAGTCTCCAGTGCCAGCCCAAGAACGTAAAGGGCGTCTCCACCGTGTTCTGAGTGATGAAGATCAGCAACAGAATCAGGATCAGGAAGCCGCCGATCAGGGACGACCACAGCGCACCGGCGCGGGTGAACCCGATCGCCGGTTCCCTGGGCGCCTTGCCCGGTTCGGGCGCCGCGGCGGGCTTGGCGGGCGGCTGGCTGGGCGAGGCAGGGGTGTGGCTGCTCATGGTGTCATCTTTGTCCCATCGGGCAAAGAATGAAACCAAACCGCGCAACCGGGCCGCCTGGTCCCGGCGCCCGCGCGGTTCTGCCGTTAGTGTCGGCGGTATGAGGATGCCGTCGCGCGTGCACCGCGCGATGATCCAAGCGACGGTCTGGTTCACGGCGATCTGCGTCCTATCGGCGTGCAGTAGCTCCGACCCGCTGGGCGGCGCCGTCCGCAGCCCGAAGTCAATCGTCGTGGGGTCCGGCGACTTCCCGGAATCACACATCATCGCCGAGATCTACGCACAAGCGTTGCAGGCCAACGGATTCGAGGTGGGCCGGCGGATGGGGATCGGCAGCCGGGAGACCTATATCCCCGCGCTGAAAGACCATTCCATCGACCTGGTGCCCGAGTACATCGGTAACCTGCTGCTCTATTTCGCGCCCGAGTCGACGGCGACCGTACTGGACGCCGTCGAGTTGGAGCTCGACCACAAACTTCCGGGGGATCTGGCGATCCTGACGCCCTCGCCGGCCTCCGACACCGACACCGTGACCGTGACCGGCGGGACGGCTAATGCCTGGAAGCTGAAGACAATCGCCGACCTGGCGGCCTATTCGGCGGACGTGAGGTTCGGCGCACCCTCGGCGTTCGCGACGCGGCCGGCCGGCCTGCCGGGGTTGCGGCAGAAGTACGGACTCGACATCAGCCCCGGCGACTTCGTCGCGATCGACGACGGCGGCGGCGCGGTAACGGTGCGCGCCTTGGTCGAGGGAAGGGTCAACGCCGCAAACGTTTTCACCACGTCACCGGCCATCCCGCAGAACCATTTGGTGGTGCTCGAAGACCCCGCGCACAACTTCTTGGCCGGTAACATCGTGCCGCTGGTCAACTCGCAGAAGAAGTCGGACCGGCTCAAGGAGGTGCTGGATGCCGTGTCGGCGAGGCTGACCACCGCGGGGGTGGCCGGACTCAACGCCGCCGTGGCGGGAAACTCCGGCGTTGATCCGGATCAGGCCGCCCGGAAATGGCTGCGGGACAACGGCTTCAATCACCCGGTCGGGCAATGATCGTTTTCGACGACGTCAGCAAGGCCTTCGCCGACGGGACCACCGCGGTGGACCGGTTGAGCCTGACCGTTCCGACTGGGAAGTTGACCGTCTTCGTCGGTTCGTCGGGCAGCGGCAAGACCACGGCGCTGCGCATGATCAACCGGATGATCGAGCCGACGGCCGGCGCAATCACCGTCGACGGGGTGGACGTGTCCACCCTCGACCCGGTGCGGCTGCGCCTCGGCATCGGCTACGTCATCCAGCACGCCGGACTGATGCCGCACCTTCGGGTGATCGACAACGTCGCAACGGTTCCGGTGCTCAAGGGCCAATCCCGGCGGTGGGCGCGCGCCGCCGCCTATGGGGTGCTCGAACGCGTGGGGCTGGACGCCAAGCTCGCCGGCCGCTACCCCGCGCAGCTGTCCGGCGGGGAGCAACAACGCGTCGGCGTGGCGCGTGCACTGGCGGCCGATCCGCCCATCCTGTTGATGGACGAGCCGTTCTCGGCCGTCGACCCCGTCGTCCGGCTCGATCTGCAGAACGAAATCCTGCGCCTGCAAAGCGAATTGCGCAAGACGATCGTCTTCGTCACCCACGACATCGACGAGGCGCTCAAGCTCGCCGACAAGGTCGCGGTGTTCCGGGCCGGGTCGTTGCAGCAGTACGACGACCCCGCGCGGCTGCTGTCGCGCCCGGCCAACGATTTCGTGGCGAGGTTCATCGGCCTGGGCCGCGGCTACCGATGGCTGCAACTCATCGATGCCGCCGGCCTGCCGCTCCACGACGTGCAGCGCATCCCCGCGGGCGACCTGCTCAATACCTGCCCGGCAGACGGCTGGGCGGTGGTGGTGGACGGCGCCGGCGCGCCGCTGGGCTGGATCGACACCGAAGGGCTGCGCCGTCATCGCGGGGGTGCCTCGTTGTCCGACAGCATGAGCGGCGTCGGCTCGCTGTTTCGTCCCCGCGGAAATCTCAGCCAGGCGCTGGACGCGGCGCTGTCGTCGCCGTCGGGGATGGGCGTCGCCGTCGACGACGGCGGCCGGGTCATCGGCGGTGTGCTGGCCGGCGACGTGCTGGACGCGGTGGCAGCCCGACGGCGGGACTGAGCGATGCACTACCTGCTCACCCACCTCGACGGCGCCTGGGCGCTGACTCTCGTCCATCTGCGGCTGTCGTTGGTGCCGGTGCTGATCGGGTTGGCGATCGCGGTCCCACTGGGCGCGGCGGTGCAGCGCGCGCCGCTTGCGCGCCGGATGACGACGGCGACCGCGAGCGTCGTGTTCACCATCCCGTCGCTGGCGCTGTTCGTGGTGTTGCCGATGATCATCGGGACCCGGATCCTCGACGAGGCCAATGTGATGGTCGCGCTGACCGCCTACACCGCGGCGTTGCTGGTGCGGGCGGTGTTCGAGGCGCTGGACGCGGTGCCGGCCCCGGTGCGCGACGCCGCGACCGCGGTCGGCTACTCGCCGCTCGCCCGGATACTGAAAGTCGAACTACCGCTGTCTGTTCCGGTCCTGGTGGCCGGGTTGCGGGTGGTGGTGGTCACCAACATCGCGATGGTCTCGGTGGGTTCGGTGATCGGCATCGGCGGCCTGGGCGCCTGGTTCACCGAGGGCTATCAGACCAACAAGAGCGACCAGATCCTCGCGGGCATCATCGCGCTCTTCGCGCTGGCGATCGCCATCGACGCGTTGATCGTGGTGGCCGGCCGGTTGGTCACACCGTGGGAGCGCGCGGGGCGCACCCCGCGCCGACGGTCGGTGGTGGCCCCGATCGTGGGTGGCGCGCGATGAACTTCGTGCAGCGCGCCGTCACCTACCTGTTCACCGCCGACAACTGGACGGGCCCGGTCGGACTGGCGGCGCGTGTCCTGGAGCATCTCGAGTACACGGCGATCGCGGTGGGCGCCTCGGCCCTGATCGCCGTTCCCGCGGGGCTGATCATCGGACACACCGGCCGCGGCACCCTGCTGGTGGTCGGCGCGGTCAACGGGCTTCGCGCACTGCCGACGCTGGGCGTGCTGTTGCTCGGAACGCTGCTGTTCGGGCTGGGCCTGGGGCCACCACTGGTCGCCCTGATGCTGCTGGGTGTCCCGGCGCTGCTGGCCGGCACGTATGCGGGAATCGCCAACGTGGACCCGACCGTGGTCGACGCCGCCCGCGCCATGGGAATGACGGAGGCCCAGGTGCTCTGGGTGGAGGCGCGCAACGCGATGCCGTTGATCCTGGGCGGGTTGCGCAGCGCGACGCTGCAGGTGGTTGCCACCGCGACGGTCGCGGCCTATGCCAGTCTCGGCGGGCTGGGCAGATACCTGATCGACGGAATCAAGGAGCGCGAGTTCCACCTCGCCCTAGTCGGCGCCTTGATGGTGGCCGTGTTGGCGTTGGCGCTCGACGGGCTGCTGGCGTTGGCGGTGTGGGCGTCGGTGCCGGGCGGCGACCGCCTGCGCAAGACCGCCGCCAGGCGCGAGCGCCGGGCAGGTACGCCACGGCCGGCGGGCACGATTTACGGTAGATGAGTGAACACAGATTCCTCGGATTCGACTCGGCGGGTATGGCAGGCGATGCTCACCTGGCGTGCACAGGACGTATCGCGGATGGAATCGGTACGAATTCAAGTGTCCGGCAAGAGAATCAAGGCCAACGGCCGCATCGTTGCCGCCGCCACGGCAACCAATCCGGCGTTCGGCGCGTACTACGACCTGCAGACCGATGAGACCGGCGCCACCAAGCGGCTCGGCATGACCGTCACGCTGGCCGAGCGTGAACGTGTGATCTCCATCGCCCGCGACGAAGAGAACATGTGGCTGGTGACCGACCATCAGGGCGAGCGCCGTGCGGCGTACAACGGCGCCCTGGACTGCGACGTGGTGTTCAGCCCGTTCTTCAACGCGTTGCCCATCCGCAGGCTCGGCCTCCACGAACGGGCAGACTCGGTCACCTTGCCGGTGGTCTATGTCACCTTGCCTGACATGTCCATCACCGCCGATGTCGTGAGCTACACCAGCTCGGGCGGCCTCGACGGCATCAAGCTGCGCTCCCCGGTCGCCGACACCGTCGTGAGCGTCGACGAAGAGGGCTTCATCGTCGACTATCCAGGCTTGGCAGAGCGGATCTGATCACCCCGCCCGCCCGGCCGGCGGCTGCCAACTCCTCGCGCCAGTTCTCGGTGCCGATGACGACGTGGAAGATCTCGGAACGCGGGAAGCTGTCGTAGCGCGTCCGGGCGGCGTGCCCGGCCTCGACGAGTTCGGCCACCGATTTGTGCCCGACCAGTGAGTCGCGGGCCCGGCTCAGCAGCTCGATGACCCGGTCGGCGGCGGGCACCAGCTGGTCGGCGTTGCCCTCGCACATCGCCCGCACCAGGTCCGGGGCGGTGGCGGCCACCCTTGTCCCGTCGCGGAACGATCCGGCGGCCAGCGCGAAGGCCAGCGGGACTTCCCCCCCGATGACCGCCAGCGCCTCGGCCAGCAGGTGCGGGAGGTGGGAGATGGCGGCCGCCGCGGCGTCGTGATCGTCGGACTTGGCCGGCACCACCACCGCGCCGCAATCGAGCGCCAGCGTCATCACCATCGACCACACCACCGGGTCGACGTGGTCGTCCACGCTGACCACCCACGGCGCCCTGGTGAACAGGCCGGGGTTGCCCGCGGCCCAACCCGAGTGAGCGGTGCCGGTCATCGGGTGACCGCCGACGAACCGCTGCCGCAGGCCGGCCGCGACGACCTCGTCGAGCACCGCCCGTTTGACGCTGGTGACGTCGGTCAACGGGCAGTTCGGGGCCAGTTCGCCGATGTGGGCGAGCATGCCGGCCATCGCCGGCATGGGCACCGCCAGCACGATCAGCGCGCCGGCGTCGGCGGCGCGGGTCAGCATGGCGGTCAGGTCGGTGCTGGCGTCGAAACCGTCGGCGGTGGCCCCGTGCGCACCCTCCACCGACCGGTTGTAGCCGAACACCTCCCGGCCCGCGGCCGTGGCGGCCCGCATGATCGAGCCGCCGATCAGCCCCAGCCCGAGCACGCACACCGGTGGTCGAGAAACAGGGCTAGCCACAGACCAAGGTTGGCACAATCCGGCGGCGCGGTGTGGTCAGACGTTGCCGCGTTTCGCTCCATCTGGTCAGGGGGCCTCGTCTGCGACTACCGTAAGCGGCCATGGGAGCACAACGGGCCTCAGCCCAGGGCCTGTCTGCCGATACGCCGGACGGTTTCGGCGTAGCGGTCGTGCGCGAAGAGGGTCAATGGCGGTGTTCCCCGATGGCGCGCAAATCGCTGACGAGCCTGAAGGCCGCCGAGACCGAGCTGCGGGAGCTGCGCAGCTCCGGCGCCGTGTTCGGGCTGCTCGACGTGGATGACGAGTTCTTCGTGATCGTGCGCCCGGCGCCGTCCGGGACGCGGTTGCTGCTGTCGGACGCCACCGCGGCGTTGGACTACGACATCGCCGCCGAAGTGCTGGACAAACTTGACGCCGACATCGACCCCGAGGACCTCGAGGAATCGGACCCCTTCGAGGAGGGCGACCTGGGGCTGCTGTCCGATATCGGCCTGCCCGAGGCGGTGCTGGGCGTCATCCTCGACGAGGCCGACCTGTACGCGGACGAGCAGCTCGGCCGCATCGCCCGGGAGATGGGCTTCGCCGACCAGTTGTCGGCCGTGATCGACCGCATCGGTCGGTGATCGCGAGCGCTGGCGGTGGGGGCACCCCCGCTTGCGGGGGACCGGGCGTAGCGGGTCGCCACGAATGACCGAGCCCCGTCGGTGATCGGCGACGAAGACCTGATCCGTGCCGCGTTGTCGGTCGCGGCGACGGCGGGTCCCCGCGACGTGCCCATCGGTGCGGTGGTCGTCGGCGCCGACGGAACCGAACTGGCCCGCGCGGTCAATGCCCGAGAGGCCCTGGGCGATCCCACGGCGCACGCCGAGATCCTGGCGCTGCGCGCGGCAGCCGGCGTCCTCGGTGACGGCTGGCGGCTGGAGGGCGCCACACTGGCCGTCACCGTCGAACCATGCACCATGTGCGCCGGCGCGCTGGTCCTGGCCCGCATCGGCCGGCTCGTGTTCGGCGCGTGGGAACCGAAGACCGGAGCGGTGGGATCCCTATGGGACGTGGTCCGCGATCGGCGGCTCAACCATCGGCCGGAAGTGCGTGGCGGCGTGCTCGCCGAAGAGTGCGCCGCACCGCTGGAGGCCTTCTTCGCTCGCCAGCGATTGGGGTGAGGGGCCGGCCGTCAGATAAGCTGCTCGGCGGTGGCGTGTCCGAGCGGCCTAAGGAGCACGCCTCGAAAGCGTGTGACGGCTAACACCGTCCGAGGGTTCAAATCCCTCCGCCACCGCCAACGCCCCTAACCGCGTCCAGCAACTCAGGTCGCGGTCCGCGGTTCCCACCGCGGCCAGGCGTTCTCCGCGCGGGAGACCGCCTCACGCCTTGACGAAGCAGTACATCCGGTATTCGGTGGGTCCCCCGGTTCGGAAGCCCTGGTACGTGTTCCACACGAATCGGTAACCGCGGGTTACGGCAAAGCTGCGCGCGAAGGCGGGCACAAGCGCATTCACCGCCGCCATCCACCACTGTGAATTGTTCTCCATCCCGCGCATGACCTCTGAATTGATCACCCGCTGCGAGACGATCCGCATCGGCGCGTCGGCTAATTGTGCCTCCCAGACGGCAAGCCCCTCGGTGAGGCGGAAATCGGCATAGAGAAAATGCCCGCCCGGGCGCAGCACGCGCACAACCTCGCAGAGGAAGCGGGGAAATTGCGCGTAAAGGTGCGAGGATTCGATATTGATCACCGCGTCGAACGATTCGTCCGGGAAAGGCAGGTCCTCGGCGTCGCCTTCGACGAACTTCAGGCCGGCGACATGGTGTCTTTCCCGGCAAAAGGCGATACCGGCCGAGTTCAAGTCCAGCCCGGTGTATGAGGCCGGGTGCAGGGTCCGCATGAGGTATGAGCTCCCACCGCCGTGGCCGCAACCGACCTCGAGGACCTGCTTGCCGCTGAGATCCACCTGCGTCGCCGTGCGGTGATAAAGCTGAATGAAATACCGGTTCGGCTCGTCGGAGGGCGCAAGCGGAATGCCCATCGGTGGATCTTCCTCATAGCCGTAGTTGAGGAACAACACGTCTTTGACGGACAGCTTGCGGGTCAAGTAGCGGTAGAAGAACTTCTGATAGAAATACTCATGGATATACTGCGCATACTTCAGATTGACCGTGTCCAGGAGCATGCGACGAAAGCCGCGCTGTTGACCCTGCAGCGCCATCGGCGGAGCATAGCAAATGCCGGCGCGGCTTTGATCACATTCGACGCAACCGAGTCAATCCGGATTGTCCGCGTGGTTGGCGCCCGTTCTTCCCTGTGAGTGCACCGATTTCCTTCCGATCCTCGGCATGCTCGGTCGAAGGTGGATAGCATTGCCTTACGGAGAACTGCCAAGCGCGCGGCAAGAGGCCACATGACGAAGAACATCGCGATCGTCGCCCTCTTCTCGTGTTGTAGTGCGCTCGTCGCGACTCCGGGCACCGCCACTGAATTCGTCGCGCACGCAGACGATCCGGGCACCGTGCTGTACAGCGGCGTCAACAGACTCCGTCAGCCATGCGCTCCGCTCAGTGACGACCCGCGGTTGCGGGCGGCGGCGCAGCGGCACGCCGACGATATGCTGCGCACCGGTTTAAGCGGCCATATCGGGTCCGATGGATCTTCGCCGCGGACGCGCATCGCAGATGCCGGCTACAGCAGGACCCCGGCAACGGGGGAGATCGTCTTTTGGGGTACCGGATCAGCGGCGAATCCGACCCAGGCCCTCGACTCGTGGATGCAAAGCCCTCCACACCGAGGGATCATCGTGAACTGCGCTTTCACCGCGGCCGGCTTCGCCACCGCCTGGGACGGCAACAAGATGACCGTGGTGGGTGACTTCGCGGCTCCGTAAAGCTCGCTGCGCAAAACGTTTCGTTGCTCGACCAGGCCAGTGGCATAGAGTCGGCCCGTGGCGTCGGTTGATCGGGGTCTCGTTCGTGCGGTCGCGAGGCTTGGCGTGGTGGCGGTGCTCGTGATGACCGCGGTTGCCTGCACATCTCACAAGCACGAATCGGCTTCGAGTCCGGCGACGCTGACGGCCGCGCCGACCGAAGGCGGGGATTGTGCGCCGGACCGGTTGGCACGCTGCATACCGGGGTTGGCCGACGTACAAGACAATCTCTTCAACCGCGTGAGCGTCTACGAGCCCCGTTCGAGTTTCGGGGCTGAGCCGCCCTTCCAAGGGCGGGAGTCCACTCCCGAAGACTGCCAGCATCTGCCGAGGTTCGGAGCGACGGATAAGCCGGAATTGGACGTGGAGTACAGCCCAGCCACAGACGCCACTGGTCGTTCCTTGAGCAATCGATTCCCTGCAAACGGCGGCGATTCCGTCCGGGTCCGGTTCACCGTTGCCGACGAAGGTAACGACGTCACGAGTGCGATGGAAACGTGGGCTCGTCGGTGTCCCATGTGGACGACTGCCCATTCCATGGACAACGACGGCATCAAAGGCTGGCTGATCGGTGAATCCAGCGAAAAGCTGACGCAGTATCAGTCGGGTGACACCGGCATGCAATGGCCCTCCGTCGTCAACATGGCGGCGACCGAGCTTCCCAGCAGGGTGACCGTGCAGGCGTGGTATCGCACGCCCGATCCGTCGGCGGCCTCGCGTAATCAACTTCTGTGGCAATTGATCGGCGCGGCAGGACGACCGCGACCACGCTCGGCGCTGCCGCCGCTGCTCGCCGACTGGAGCCAGGCCCAGATCTCGACGCTGCTTCCGGCGCTGCGGGTGGATTCCGGCATTGAGACCGCACCTGCTGACAGCAGCACCTCCGCCGGCGAGCCGGGCAGCCGATCTTGGTCGCTCTGCCCCTCCGGTGGCCAGGTTTCCGCCCCGCGTTACGACCCCTTGGCAGGCTGGCAGGACTTCGACGAATCGAAGTGGGACAAGCCCGGAAAACCACCGAGGCCCAAAGTGATGATCAGCCGGGCGCATGCTGGCGATAACTTCCTGGCCGATCTTCGGACTGAGATCGCTACTTGCACCCCGCATTTGGCCGAGAAGCCGACAGTGTGCGGGGAACGCCAGAATCGCCAGTCCCTCCAAACCGACTCGGCTGTCGCCGAAGGCGAGGACACGGTTCGGTTAACGCATCGGTGGATGCGCGAGGTCGATGTCCGCGGCCACGGCGTGTGTGGTGAAGGCGTCGAGGCCCTGCGAGTTGCCCAAGTACGCGGGCTGATCGTCATCAGCAGCTCAAGTGTCGGGGGATGGCTGTTCAAGGGGGACACTCCGCCCCTGCCGTTGAGTAACCTCGACGAGGTTCTCGCCGAGACCGTACGCAGGATCAAAGCCGCCTGAGAACTGCCCCGCCCAAGCACCGTTCACACGTGTGGCAGCCAACCGGAGCCGTGCGGCGACAGCACGAAGCCACGCCCTTGCGGGTCTTTACATGCGGTCATCCCTGAACTATCGACTCCGCAAACAAATCCATTCACCGTGAGAGAGTGCTCCGGAGGAAGCGTCTTGATGGGCTGCCCGAGAATTACATGCGACGGTTCGCCCCCACTCGTCTGTTTCAGACCACTCGTGGTTCCTATCCAATTGACGCCGCTGATTCCGGCGTCAGGATTTGATGCCGCCGGGGGTACAGCAGGCAAGTTATTTCCACTGCACGATGCCTGATCGAGGGTGAATTTGCAGACGACGCCGTCAGGCGTCAGGAAATACACCGTCGGTTCAGGCTGCCGTCCCGGATTGGGCACTGAGATCTCATAATCTCTCGCATTGGCGGGAGCGTATCCGCTCAGGTCAGGGAAGCTGAGCGCGTCGGCGTACGCCATGCCTACAACCATTGAACCGGCGCACATGAGTGCGCAACAGCCGGGGAGTGCTTTTGCGATCATTTCGTTCCTGTCGACTCTGGGTGGCTCGACGCGTGCGGGTTTCAATGGAAAGGGTTGACTTGAAATTCTCGAGTTTGATAGGGCGTGCCGATGGGCACACCGCTCGCGTCCCTCCCTGTATTCCATTGACTGACAAATATTTTCAGATCATCCAATGTTGACCCAGGCATGATGTATCCCCCGTACGGCTGGGGCAGAAACTTGGCCGCACCTGGATCGCCATTCTGCGCGACAATTGTTGTCGGCACGTTGCCGAATATACCGGTCGGATCAGGTCCGACCCGCACCTCCATACGTCCGCCTTGAGCATCCACATTGAATCCGGACAGGACCGGCTTGCCGCCGATCTCCCGAAAGCTGAGCTCCCCGTAGCGGTCGGTAGTCACCGGCGCGGCATGTTGCCCCGCCTGGCCCCAGGCGTTGCCGTTCCACGGCTGCCAGCTGTTGCGATCGAACACCTTGTCCGGGTCTGCCCGGTACATGGTGACCCCGCGGCTGCGATCGAAGGAGTCGGCGGCGATGTAGACCTTGCCGTCCGAGCCCTTATAGCCGCTGACCTGAGTGGGTGCGTCTCCCGCGGCGCGGAATGAACCCGGCACCATGGTCCAGCCCTTGGCGGGGTCGCCATTGACTTCGACCAGCCACGAACCCACGGGCTGAAGATCTCCCTTGGTGCCCGTCACCATCATGTATGTCTTGTTCCCCAGCGTGATCGTCCCGGCGGGGAGCGTGTCGTCGATCCCCGCCTTGACCGCCTCGTCGGGCATGGTGAACAGCTCGTGGCCGCTGTCCTTCGCTCCGGTCAGTGGCGCTCCGAAGTGCGGGCGTCCATCGGCGTCGAAGGTCACCGGTACGGCCACGGAACGATAGTGGTCACCCTCGCCAACCTTGTTGCCGGAGAATGAATCCCCAAAGATCGCAAGAAACTTTCCCGGCTGTCCGGGCACCTCGACGACCTCGCCCAAGTCCGCCGCCCCGATCCCCGGAATGCCGGGAACGCCTCCCGTACCGGCGATCGGCCCCAGGTCTCGCACCTGGCCCCGCAACGGACGCTCCATGGTGTCGTCATGACGGGGGGCGGGTCGTAACCTTCGGTGTGCAACGATCCCAGCGCTTTGTGCAACGTGTCCGAGTAGGCATTGCGGATCGAATCCATTTGCTTGACGGCATCGCGGACGTCGTCAACGGCGTCGGCGTGCGCAGCGTCGATCAACTTGAGCAGTTTGTTGCGCTCCTGCTCGGGCAGGTTCAGCTGTAGGTCTTTCTTCGCCGCGCCGATGAGCTTGTCGAGAACCTGCAACCGATGATCCAGGGACGCGATCTCGGCGGCACCCTGCTTCTGCGCGTCGGCCAACGCGGCAGCGACGTTCTCCAAGTCGGCGCCGATCTTGGGCAACTGCTCGGACTGCTGGCCAAGGGCGTTAGTCACCCGCTGTACCTCAGCGGAATCGTTGATCGGGTTGTCGCCATTCTGGTGGTTCCACGCCACCTCGAAGCGTTTCCGGGCTTGCTCGAATGCGTGGTCGGCCTCAGCACTGTGCCGGCCGGCGCCGTGAAAAGCCTCGGCAAGGCGAGAGATTTGAAATGGGCTGCCGGCCTGCAGGCTGTGGTTGATCGCCCACGGATCGCCGCCGGCCGCACCGATCAGCTCGGCTTCGCTCAGATTTGCCAGCGTCATCGCATCGTCAACGGTTACCTGACATCACGCACACGGCCGCCCCCTTCTGCGATGCCAGCCTACTACCGCAAACGGGCTGGTCGACGTCGCAATTCGAGCGCTCAGTTGAGCCAAAGCGTCAGGCTCACGCCTGAGTTCCGGCCAGCTTTCGGGTCGTCAGTGCTTCGCTGTCCCTGAAGGGGCGGCCGTCGGGCCCCAGCAGATCGTGGAACCAGACTTTCGGGATCGTCGTGTACGGGTGGTCCCACGATTCCCAGGGAAAGTAGGTCTGCGTCTTGCCGGCGACCAGGCCCCAGTTGATGGCACCGACGTTGTGGCGCTTGGCCACCGGCAGAATGGCCTCGACGGTGCTGCCGCGCGGGCGGGCCATGTACTCCGTGCACAGGATCGGTCTGCCGAGCGGAGCGAGTTCGCCGATCCGGGACTCGAAGCCCGCGGGGTCGGCGTAGGAATGGAACGTGATCACGTCGGCGTTGGCCAGCTGAATATCGCTGATTGCGCTGCGGCCCTGGGGTTGTCCCCAGTCGCCGCGCCACACGCCACTGGTGAGCGGCTGGCTGGGGTCCACGGCGCGCGCCCAGCGGAACACTTGTGGGAGCAGGTTTCCGACGAGCTGTTCCTTGTCGCTGCGCTCGGTGTTGCGGTACTGGCGCGCTGGGTTGTCGGGCTCGTTCCACAGGTCCCAGCCCAGGATGCGGTCGTCGTTGCGGAACTGCGTCAGCACCCCTGTGACGTAGTCGCGCATGACGCCGGCGTAGCGCGGGTCGCCAAGGCGTTCGGCGCCCGGGCTCTGCACCCAGCCGGAGTTGTGCACCCCGGGCGTGGGTGGGCGCTGTCGACCCGCCCTTGGCGCCGGGTCCCAGCATGAGTCGAAGAACACGAACAGCGGCTTGATGCGGTGGCGCGCGGCGATGTCGACGAACTGCGCGAGCCGCGCCTGAAAGCCCCGCTGGTCCTGGCTCCAGAGCTGATCGTGCAGGAACACCCGCGCGGTGTTGTGCCCGTAGAACCTGGCCCAGCCGAGCTCGGTGTCGATGCGCCGCGGGTCGTAGCTGTCGGCCTGGAACATCTCGAGCTGGTTGATGGCGTTGGAGGTGATGTAGTTCGATCCGACGAGGAAGCCCTGCGCCTGATACCAGCGGTTGGCCCGGTCGGCGGGCCACCGGCCGGGTTCCTCCGCGGAGGCGCGGGGCGCTCGCGCCAGCGCGGTGCCTGCTGCCAGCAGAAGTGGCAGCTTGAGGGCCGTTCTTCGATGCACGATGTGACGATAAATTTTCCCGGCGATTTCCCCGGGATTTGCTCAGCGCGTCGCGCCGGCTTGACGTGGGAATTGTTATCACTCCGTCACCGCGGCCTCTTAACTCTTTCTCAAAAACAGTTTTGCATACACAAACAGTTTCATACTGCTACTATCGCCCCACGACATCATCCAGTGCATTGAGGAGTGGGCCCGTGCAGGCACTGTCATTCGATCCGGCCGCAGCCAACATCGGGTCCGACATCGTCCGCGGTGCCACGCAGGGGCTTCAGGCCGGCATGACCGCGGTCCCGTCGACCACGGCCCTGGTTCCCGCCGGGGCTGACGAGGTGTCGGTGCAGGCGGCCGTCGCGTTCGCCGCGGAGGCCACCGCCTTTCTGGCGCTGCACACGGCCGCGCAACAAGAGCTGGCCCGGACGGGTACCGCGATCCTCGACATCGCTCGCATCTACACCGAGGTCGACGCGGCCGCGGCCGGCAGCGTGCTCGGAGCTCGCCCGCTGGCCGGCTACCGGGTGGCGGGATAGCGACCCGCACCGGCCCGGAGAAAATCGCCGGACGCGGACGGCAAAGATACTTCAAACTTCGCCCTACCGAGCGCGATACTGAATCCGTGCGCGAGCGAAACGTGTTAGGCGGTCCACTGGAACCGTGCGGCACAGAGCCACTGACCGGGTACTACCGCGACGGCTGTTGCTCGACGGGGCCCGAGGACCTCGGCCGGCACACGATCTGCGCGGTCATGACGGCCGAATTCCTCGAGCATCAGCGTTCCATCGGCAACGACTTGCTGACACCGGTTCCCGAATACCGGTTCCCCGGACTGCTTCCCGGTGACCGTTGGTGTGTCACGGCGCTGAATTGGCTTCGGGCGCATCAGGACGGCTGCGCCGCGCCGGTGGTGCTGGCCTCCACGCACGAGCGCACCCTCGAGGTGGTGCCGCTGGAGGCGTTGCAGGAACACAAGGTCGACGTGCCCGACGACTTGGCGAACCTGTAGGGAACCACGCCGGATCGACGTCTAGCGTCTGTGTCATATTTGCCGTCGACGACGCGTCGAAAAGAGGATCCGGTGGGCTCTGCCGTTGACGACATCGACTTCGACGACCTGACCGCGCCCAAGCTGACCGACGTCCAACGCCAGATCCTGGAGTTCACCGAGGCCAGAGTCGTCGAGTTCGACATGGGCCGGATGCTCGCGGAGGCGGTCGACCAGGCCGGGGCGGACGATCTCGACGACGTCGACGGCTTCGGCGATCGACTTGAGGCGCACGTCGCGGCCATCGAAGGCGACGAAGGCCTGCGTCAGCTCACGCGCTCATCCCTGCGGCAACGCGTCGTGCGATTGCTGCGCAACCGGTTGTCGCTGACCGATCTCCTCAGGCGGTATCCCGAAATCGAAGCCATCCCGATCGAGAACCCGTTCATCGTGGTCGGCATGCCGCGATCGGGCACCACTCATCTGGTGAATCTCATTGCCGCCGACCCTCGTCGGAGGGCGTTGCCGTACTGGGAGAGCCAGGAGCCCCTTCCCGCTCGCGGCCAGGGTCCCGACATCTTCGGGGTGGATCCGCGCTATGCGCGGGCCAAGTCCGAGCACGACGCGCTCATGGCCAGCGCCCCGGTAGTGGCGGCCATGCACGACCGATTCCCCGAGGCGATCGAGGAGGAGGTCGAACTGCTCGACCTCGATATGGCCGCCTACGTCCTGGAATGGCATGCGCGCGTACCGGATTGGCGCGACTACTACCTGAACCTGGACCAGAACCGGCACTACGCATACCTGAGGAAAGTCCTCCAGGCGTTGACTTTCCTGCGCGGCCCGCGGACCTGGGTCCTGAAAAGCCCGCAGCACTGCGAGCAACTCGGTCCGCTCCTGGCGACGTTTCCGGACGCGACAGTGGCTTTCACGCACCGCGATCCCGTCGCGGTGATCCAGTCGGCGGTCACCATGATGGCCTACTCCGATCGGCTGCGCCGAACGAGCATCGATCCGGACTGGCTGCTCGACTACTGGTCCGACCGCGTGCACCGGCTGCTCAGCGCATGGGTGCGCGACCGCGACCTGGTGCCGGCCGAACGCAGCGTCGACATCAACTTCCATCAGCTGAACGCCGGCGAAATGGCGGTGCTCGAGCGGCTTTACCAATGTGGCGGCGTCGAACTGACACCGAAGGTGCGGGCGCGGTTCCAGAAGTACCTGGATGACAATCCGCGCGGCAAACATGGCCGCATCCGCTACGACCTGCATCGGCACTTCGGCATCACGGCCGACGAGCTGCGCCGCCGATTTGACTTCTACTTCGACAAGTTCGACGTCCAGGCCGAGACGTAGCCCGAAGGGAACGAGAACGATGAGCTTCGAACCGGTCCACCGCAGCAGGCCCGGGGCCGACGCCATGCGGCCCGCGGCCGCCGACCGGGCCGAGGAGATCGCGCCCGGCCTGTGGTGTTCACCGGGGCTCTCGAACGCCTACCTGCTCACCACGCACGAGGGCCGGGTGATCGTCAACACCGGCATGGGGTTCGAGGGCCCGGTGCATCGCGCGAATTTCGACGCGGTCGACCCCTCGCCGGTGCGATACGTCATCTTCACCCAGGGTCACGTCGACCACGTCGGGGGCCTGGACAGCGTGCGCGACCCCGAGACGACCGTGGTCGCGCAGGCGAACTGGACGTTGTGGCGCGACGACAACGAGCGCCTCATCCCGTACCGCGCCAGCCGCAGCGCCTTCGCGTTCAAGGACACCCTGGCGGCCGGCATCCAAGCCGTTCAGCGGCGCCTCGGTAGCACCCGGTTGGCCGGCCAGAGCGTTCCCGTCGTGGACGTCGACTTCGAAGACACGCTGACCCTGCACCTCGGGGGCCGGCGGATGGAGCTGATCTCGGTGCCCGGCGGCGAAACCACCGATTCGCTGGTGGTGTGGCTGCCGGATGAGCGGATCTGCCTGTGCGGGAACACCTTCGGTCCGCTGTTCGGGCACATTCCCAACCTGGTCACCATGCGCGGCGACCGGTACCGCGACGCGCTGACCGCGATCGCGTCGGTGGAGCGAGTGCGCGACCTGAGGCCCGAACTCCTGGTGACCGGTCATTTCGAACCGATCGCGGGCGCCGAGCGCATCCACGCCGAACTGACCCGGCTGCGCGACGCCATCCGCTACGTCCATGACCAGACCGTCGAGGGAATGAATGCCGGCAAGGACGTCCGGACCCTGATGCGCGAGATCACGTTGCCCGCGGAATGCGAAGTGGGGCAGGGCTATGGAAAGGTGGCCTGGGACGTGCGGGCCGTCTGGGAAAACTACTCCGGCTGGTTTCACCACGAGTCGACCACCGAACTCTATCCGGTCGGGTTCGATGCCGTGGCCGCCGACGTGGTCGAGCTGGCCGGGGCCGCCGCTCTGGTGGATCGGGCCCGGGAACACCTTGCCGCCGGCCGCCCCCTGCACGCCATTCACCTGGCCGAGCTTGTCCCGCCTGACGACGTTGGGGCACGGTCCGTACTGCGGGACGCCCATGAAAAACTGCTGGCCGGCAGCTCCAACTTCTGGGAAAGCGCCTGGCTCAGAAACCAGATAGCGAGGAACGCATGACGGCGCGCGTCAGCTTCGACTTCACGGGCACCACGGCGCTGATCACCGGCGGCACCAGCGGAATCGGGCACGCGACCGCGGTGTTGTTCCGCGACGCCGGGGCCCGCGTCGCCGTCACCGGAACCAAGCCGGCGCCGGACGACTACGAGACCGACCTGTCCGGCATGGATTATCACCGGCTGCAGATCAGCGACCCGGAGTCGGTCGACGCGCTGGCGCGGAAGTTCACCCGCCTTGACGTGCTCGTCAACAACGCCGGCGCCAATTTCCCGGGCGGCCTGGATGAATCGAAGCCGGACGGGTTCGAGGCGTCGGTCGCGCTGAACCTGACCGGACCTTATCGGCTGACCGTCGGGCTCTATCGTGCATTGAAGGCGTCGACCGCGGCCGGCGGTGCCAGCGTGGTGAACCTGACGTCGATGTCCGCACTCCGGGCCGTCCCGTTGGTGCCCGGCTACGGCGCGGCGAAGGCCGGGATTATCTGCACCACCAGGAATCTCGCGGTCAAGTGGGCCGGAAAGGGAATCCGGGTGAACGCAGTGGCGCCGGGCGCCATCGACACCCCGATGACCGCGCCCATGCACGGCTCGGCCGAGTTGGTGGAGACCGAGCTGGCGCATATCCCGTTGCGCCGCTTCGGTTCCACCGGCGAGATCGCCCCCACCATCGCCTTCTTGTGCACCGAGCAAAGTAGCTACACCAGCGGCGCGGTGTTCGTCGTCGACGCCGCGTCGGATTGCGTCTGAGACACGAGGAAAACATGGCTTCTTTTGTTGGGGCGCTGCGACCCGAGGACTTCTACCACACCGGCATCGTCGTGCCCGACCTCGATGCGGCCATGGCCCGGCTGAGCGCACTGGCCGGCTACCGGTGGATCACCCCGATGAGCTACACCCTGCCGTTCCGCACCGCGACCGGCGTCCGCGAACTGACTTCGACGGTCGTCTACTCGTTGCAGAGCCCGCACGTCGAACTCGTCCGGGAGGTGCCCGGAACTGCGTGGACCGCTGCGCCGGGCAACGCGGTCCATCATATCGGCTACTTCAGCGACGACCTGGCCAGGAGCGGACGGGCGCTGCAGGACAACGGCTTCACCCTCGAGATGACCGCCGACGTGCCCGGCGCCGACCTCGGCCTGTTCGCCTACTACACGGACGCTTTCGGGACGCGCATCGAGATCGTCGACCGCGCGCTGTTTCCCGACTTCCCGGCGTTCCTGCAGTCGATGGCGGGCCCGGGGGAGGCGTGACGTGTTGCTGACGGTGTTGCGGTTCAACTTCGCGTCCCCGCAGGGCGAAGCGCGTACGCAGAGCGCGTTGTTGTCGGCCGCTCTCGAGTTGGCGCAGTGGGGTGAGTCGCACGGCATCACCTCGGTCAGCGTCGACGAGCACCACGCGACCGGACACGGCTGGAGCTGCAACCCCATCATGGCGGCGGCGATGTTCCTGGCGCGGACCTCGAGGCTGATCGCCAGCGTCGACTGTGCCCTGGGCCCGCTCTGGAATCCGGTGCGCCTCGCCGAGGACATCGCGTTGGTCGACAACATGAGCCGGGGCCGGCTGCACACCACGGTCGGCCTGGGTTACCGCAGGGTCGAATATGAGGCTCTGGGAACCGATTTCGCGCAACGGGGCGCGCTGATGGACAGGCTGCTCGAGCGCATGCTGTCGGTGTGGTGCGGTGCCGACGCGGCAATGTGCACCGGCACCTGGACGCGGCCGCATCCACCGCTGTATGTCGGGGGCGGCGCGCGGGCCACGGCGCGGCGGGCGGCGCGATTCCGGCTGCCGCTCAGCCTGGCCGACCACCTGCCCGACATCGCGGCCTACTACCGCGAGTTGTGTGCCGACGCGGGCATGACGCCACTCATCCTCATGCCGGGGCCGGTCAACCGCGGAATGATCTTCCTGCACGAGGACCCCGACCGGGCCTGGGCGGAGCTGGGCGACCACATCCTGTGGGAGGCCGTCACTTACGGCGGGTGGTCGACCGACCAGCGGTCCCTCATGCATTTACCCGGCGTGCAGACGCTGGACGAGGTCAAGGCGTCGGGCCGGTACCGGTTCCTGACCCCCGCGGAGCTGATCGCCGAGGTGCGCGACACAGCCAACTACGGGCCGCTCGTGATGCACCCGCTGGTCGGCGGCATGCCCGTCGACGAGGCGTGGAAGTCGGTCCAGTTGCTCACCGACAAGGTGCTGCCCGCGCTCAGCTAAGGCGCCGAAGTTCAGATTGCGCATGCGAACAAGGGGTATGCGGCCCACCATGAAACCTGAAGCGAAAAGAGCCCTGGTGGTCCTCGGTGGTGCCGCCGCATTCGGACTGTCCGTCGCCATCGGTGGCGCGGCCGGCGCGAACACGCTGGCAAGCAACGTGCCCGTGGCGCCGCCCGTGCCGACGTCATCCAGCCCGGCCCCGCCACCCGCACCGCTTTCACCGCTGCCGCCGCCACCGTAGATCCCGCCGGGGACGGTCGGGGGTGGTGGAGGCGCCGGTGGAGGTGGTGGCTGAGTATTCCAGTTCGCCCGGCGTATGGACGCGGACCTCGTCAACCAACAGTGGGCCATCGACGATTCCTGACCTGAGGTTGAATGGGGGTCATGGCGAACCCCGCGCCCCAGGTGGCGATCCTTGACGACTACGCGGGCGTGGCACTGCGGCTTGCCGACTGGTCGCCGGTGCAAACCCGTTCCCGCGTAACGGTTTTCGACCGGCACCTGCCCGAGGAGGAGGCGGCGGAGGCGCTGCGGCCGTTCGACGTCATCTGTACCCTGCGCGAGCGGATGGCACTGCCGCGGACGCTTCTCGAGCGGTTGCCGAATCTCAAACTGATCACCATCGTCGGCCGAAGCCTGCCCAACCTGGACCTGGCCGCGGCCACCGAGCGGGGGATCCTGGTCGCCAACACCGATTTCGCCCATCCGCGGTTCCGCTCGGTCCAGGACGCCACGCCCGAGTTCGCGTGGGGACTGCTGATCGCCACGGTGCGCAACCTGGCCGAAGAACACCGGCGCATGCGAGACGGCGGCTGGCAGGTGACGACGGGTCTCACCCTGTCCGGCAAGACGCTCGGGCTGCTCGGCCTCGGCCGGGTGGGCACGCGGATGGCCGGATACGCGAAAGCCTTTGGGATGGAGGTCATCGCGTGGAGCCAGAACCTCACCGCGGACGCCGCCGCGGTGCTGGGCGCCCGCCGGGTCGACAAGGCGGCGCTGTTCGAGGAGGCCGACGTGGTGTCCATCCATGTGGTGCTCTCCGAGCGCACACGCGGCCTGGTCGGCGAGTCCGAGCTGGCCCTGATGAAGCCGCACGCGTACCTGATCAACACGTCGCGGGGGCCGATCGTGGACGAGGCCGCGATGATCGCCGCCCTCACGGCGCGGCGCATCGCCGGCGCCGGGCTTGACGTCTACGACATCGAACCGCTGCCGACTGCTCACCCGTTGCGGGTGCTCCCGAACGTCACCCTGTCGCCCCACCTGGGGTACGTCACCCGCGAAATGCTCGGTGCCTTCTACTCCGACACCGTGGAGTCGGTGGCCGCCTGGCTGGACGGGGCCCCCATTCGGATCGCCAACCCCGAGGCGTCGCGAGGGTGATCAGCCGCGCTGGCGTCTCCAGTGCGGACTCTTGACCGCTTCCAGCGCCTCGGTGACGTAGCGATCGAGCGGCCACGCGCGTCCGGGCCGGCGGACCCATTGCTGGAAGCCGAAATCGGCTGCGGCGAAGGCGAGTTGGACCAGTAGGCCGGGACGCATGTCGGCGTCGGGGTTCACGCCCATGCGCCCGGCGACCAGCTTGGCCGCTCGCTCCTTGTCGGCGGGCGTGTGGACTGTCACCTTGGGAAGCAGGTGGGGCGCCACCAGCAGCGCTTCTCGCCACTCGTCGGTGTCGGCCTGCTCGAATGAGCGTGTCCGCGTGACGATGGCGTTGATCAACGCGACGTCCGGTGGCTCGTTCGCGGGTCGCTGCTCGAGCAGGTTGACGATCGCGGCGCCGCCATGGCGAACGGGGGCGAGTAACAGGTCTTCCTTCGTCGGCACATGCCGGAAGAAGGTGCGCGCCGAAACGCCCGCGGCGGCGGCGATCTCCTCGGTGGTCACTGCGTCGTACCCCCGCTCGACGAACAGCCGGAACGCCGCACGCCTGATGTCGGCCCGGATCTGTGCGCGCTGCCGATCGCGCAACGACTCCGGTCTGTCGGGCGAGCTCACCGGAAGCAGCCGATCCCACCGTCGACGTGAATGGTCTGTCCGGTGATGAACGTCGAGTCGGTGCCCAGCAGGAACGCCACCAACGCGCCCACGTCGGTGCGGACATCGCCGATGCGCTTCATCGGTACGCGTCCGACGGCCTTCTCGTACTCCTTGGGCGCGAACGACTTCCAGAACTTGACGCCATCCGATTCGGCGAATGGACAGATGACGTTGACGCGGATGTTGTCTCGGCCCCACTCTAGGGCGGCGACCTTCGACAGGCCCCGGATGGCCTCCTTGGCGGCGGCGTAGCCACCCCACTTCGGCTCACCACCGGTCCCCGTGCCCGAGCCGAGGTTGACGATCGACCCGCCGCCCGCTTCGACCATGACGGGGTGTACGGCTTGCATGAGCAGGAAGGTCGCGCGTGGGCCGACGTCGTGGCCGAGCGCGAAGTCTTCGGTGGTGATGTCGACGAATGCCTTGGGCTCGTTGGTGGCGATCGCGTTGTTGACCAGGCCGTGGACCGTACCGAAGGCGTCGACGGCGGCCGTCACGATCCGCTGGGCGCTGGCCGGGTCGCGCAGGTCGGCGGTGAGCTTCTCGACGCGGCCCAGCGCCGACAGCTCCTCGGTGGTCGTGCCCAGCAGTTCGTCCTGGATGTCGACCAGCAGCACCGATGCGCCGCGCTCCAGCAGGGCGGCGGCGGTGCCCTTGCCCACACCCTGGGCCGCGCCGGTGACGATCGCGACGTGGTCGCGCATCGACTCGGGGTGTGTGTAGCTCATGTCGCGGGCCCCATGTGTAGCGGCACCCCGCGGTGCATCTCGTACGTGCTGCGCGCGCCGCCGGGAAGTTCGATGAACTCGAGAGTTGTCCCGTCCGGGTCCTTGACGAAAAACATTCGCACGCCGCCGATTTCGAAGGGCTCCTGGTCGGGGGAGTAGCCGGCCGCAGTCACACGGCGGTGGGTGGCGTCGAGGTCGGTCACCGACAGGGCGACGTTGTGGATCCCGGTGATGCCGCGGCGTGCCGACTGGTGCTCTGGAGTGTTCGGACCCAGCGACAGCAGCTCGACCATCAACCCACCGAGCAATCCGCCCACCACCCGGCCCTCCTGCCTGCGGGTGGCGTGCAGCGCGGCGTCGAAAGGCTCACCGGAGATCAGGGTTTCGAAGACGACCTCCATGCCGAGCAGGTCGCGGTAGAACGCCAGGGCGCGGTCCATGTCGGTGACCCCGACGACGAGGTGGCAGAACGAGACGTCGCCGAGGACGCCGGTCATGACGCCGCGAGGCCTGGCGCGGGGCGGCCGGCGAACAGGGGCAGGTCGAGGTAGGTCTTGATCCCGGGTTCTGCGGCGCAGACGTCGGGGATGGCGTTGACGCAGTGGTTGGCCGTGGCCACCACGCCGGGATTCTTCACCAGCCCTTCGGCGATCGTCACGGGTTGCAGCCCCTTGAAGGTGAGGTTCACGGTGGGATCGCCGGTGATCTCGACCTCGAACCGTTCGCCACGTCCGCCGAAATCCCAGGCCGGATCCAGGTTTTCCTCGCCCATCAGCCAGTTGACCGCCGCCGTGATGACCGGTTCGCCGTCCACCAGGGCCTGCCAGCGGAACCGGCGAGCGGCCACGGCCCCCGTCGTGATCGGGAACGGGGCGTAGTCGATGTCGGAGGTCGCGACCGCGACGTCCTGGATGGTCCGGATGTTCGGGTCGATGCGAAAACCCATGTGGTCGGCGATCATTCGGACCGATTGTTTGAAGCCCCCGTCCAGCAGGCCGGCCATGGGCCCCTGCATGGCTTCCTCGGGGGTACCGCCGAATCCCATGATGTGACGCACGACGTCCGGGGCGTTGTAGGTGCGGATGTCGGAGAACTCCTCGGCGCGGACGTGGGTGACGGCCGACGAGAGGGAGGACAGCATCAGCGGGAACCGCTCCGTGATGCCGCCGGGGTGGATCCCCGAACCGTGCAGGGTCACCCCGCCTTCGGCCGCGGCATCGGCGACGGCCCGGTGCCGCCGGTTGGCGGGGTCGGGGTATACCCAGCCGACCGGCGTGACGACGTTCTTGCCGGATCGCAGGATCGCGATGACCTCGTCGTCGTTGGGTACCAACGGGCTGTAGACGACGCAGTCGGCGTCCAGCGCCAGGATCTGCTCAGCGCTGGACGTGGCGGTGACGCCGAGGTCCCCGGTTCCCAGGATCCGGCCGACGTCGACCCCGTTCTTGTCCGCCGAGTGCACCCAGCAGCCGGCGAGCTCCAACTGGGGATGGTTGAGCACACACGCGATGGCCGCCTTGCCGACGCCCCCGGTCGCCCATTGGATGACGCGGAGCTTGGACGGACTGCTCATCTGGGTGACCTCCCAATCGCATGCCTTTACACGCCGATGACCGGAATGGCACAGTATGACCCGCTGACAGTCACTGTCAACATCTGCCTGGCGTGGAAAGGCCTGTCATGAGTGCCCTGGACGGAAAAGTCGCGATCGTGACGGGAACCAGCCGCGGTGTGGGCGTCGGCATCGCCCATGAGCTGCTCCGCGCCGGCGCCACCGTCGTCGGGTGTTCCCGTTCGCCCCTGGACACCATCCCCGGTGTCGAACCCGAATGGGCGGGGCGGGCCTCACAACAGGTCTGCGACCAAGGGGACTACCGCGCGATCGACGCGTTCGTCGCGGACGTCGTCGCCGAGCACGGCCGCATCGACATCCTGGTCAACAATGCCGGCGGGACGGTTCCGGCTCCGCACGCGGAGGGCATTCCCGAACTGGTGCAACGCATTCAGGGTGCGCCGGCGAGCGATGACGAGTATGAGCGCACGGCGTTCTTTCACGCGTTCGCGGTGCAGATGAACCTGATCAGCCCCCTTTGGTTCGCGATCCGCGCGTACCGGCAGATGCGCACCCAGGACGGGGTCGGTTGCATCATCAACATCTCCAGCGGGGCCGGGCATCCGGCGGGGTCACCGACGTTGGTCTCCTACGGCGCCGCCAAGAGCGGGCTCAACCATCTCACCCGATCGCTGGCCGAGGAGTGGGGGCCCAAGGTCCGGGTCAACTGCATCGCACTGGGACCGACCATGACCGAGAACTTTCGGTCGTTCGTACTGCCCAAAGACGACCCTACCGGCGCAAAGTATTTCGCGGCCGTCCCGCTGCGCCGGGCGGGCGAACCGGCGGAGGTGGGCCGGGTCTGTGTATTCCTCGCCGGCGGGGAGGCCGACTTCGTCAACGGCACCACCATCGAGCATGACGGCGGCATGTTGCCCGGCGTCCTGTACGAAGCGGGCCTGAAGACCATCACCGATCTGCTGGAATCGTTTTCATGAGCCATTCCCTGGAGCCCACCCCCGAACAGTTCGCGGCCCTGGCCACCCGGCCCGCCGACGAGCCGGTGGTAATGGTCAACCTGTTGAAGTTCAAGAACCCGGGTGGGCGGGAGTCCTACCGGCGCTACGCCCTGGAGGTGGCGCCGCACCTGCGGCGGGTGGGTGCCACCGTCCGTTACGCGGGAACCGCACCGGCCTATGTGATCGGTGACGATGAAAAGCCTTGGTGGGATGCGATTCTCGTCGTCGAGTATCCGACGCCGCAGGCATTCATGGACATGGTGAGCACGCCGGAGTACGCCGAGGTTCACCAACACCGCGCCGCCGGCCTGGAGCGCGGTGACCTGATCGCCACGTCGGTGTGGTCAGTCGCGGGCGACTGACACTCAGAGCTTGTAGCCGATTGCGCGCAGCAGATCGTGGCGCTCGGCCACCTCACGGTCGCCTTCCACCGCGACGGGCGTCTGCCCGTCGATGACGCCAACGATGCCGCGACCGCGCGGAGAAACAGCAACCAGGACATCAACCGGGTTGGCTGTAGCGCAGTAGATCCCGCAGACTTCGGGCACCGACTTCACGGGATTGAGGACGTTGACCGGAAAGCCCTCACGCAAGAAGATCACGAAGCTATGTCCGGCCGCGATGGCCAGCGCCGTGCGCGTCGCCAAGTCAACCAACTCGCCGTCGTTGCCGCTGCGGCGAACCAACCGCGGTCCCGACGCCTCGCAGAAGGCCACCCCGAACCGCAGCGACGGACTCACTCCGGCCAGCGCCTCGTGCAGGTCTTCGACGGTTTTGACGAAATGCGCCTGGCCAATGATCACGTTGACATCCTCGGGCTTGTCAACGGCCACCACATCCCACGTCAGCGATGTTGTCGTCACCAGCCCATGCTGCCACCCGGCTACGGTCGCCCGAAAGACTTCTTAGCCGCCTCATTGCCAGTCGGCCCAACTGAGGACCAATGACTTGTGTGCTGGGTTCAAAAGACCCGTCCTAACGCCGCCGGTAGCCGATAGCGTCTCTCTTCGACCGGCCCGTTAAAGCAGGGGAAAGAGCGATGAACGCCTTGCTCGATCTCATCGAGGAAAGACGCCACGTGCGCGTGCCGTTTGATCAGGCCGCACAGTGGAGTTTCCGTCTGAGGGTGCGCCGCGCGACCGTAGAACTTGCCCACCGCAACCACTTTGGCAACAAAACCACCGGGTCGGGAGTGCGGCGATGACCGTCTTGATGACCGGGTTTCCCGGCTTTCTCGGTAGCGCGTTGCTGCCGGGCATCCTCGGCCGCACCGGCGAGTCGGCCATCTGTCTGGTGCAGCCCAAGTTCGGCACGCTGGCACGGCGACGCGTGGACGAGCTGAGCGGTGCGGAACCGTTTCTCGATGGGAGGATCCGGCTGGTCGAGGGCGACATCACCCAACCCGGTCTCGGCGTTGCACCAGAGACCTTCGCCGAGGTCACCGAGGCGTGGCACCTGGCCGCCGTGTATGACTTGGCGGTGCCGCGCGACGTGGCGGTTCGGGTCAACCTCAATGGCACCCGAAACGTCCTGGACGCGCTCGAACGCTGTCGGAGCCTGACGCGGCTGCATTACTTCAGCACCTGCTACGTCAGCGGCCGTTACGCCGGCCCATTCAGCGAGGATGACCTCGAAGTCGGTGCGCCGTTCAACAACTACTACGAAGAGACCAAGCACCTCGCCGAGGCGGAGGTGCGTTGGCGTATGTCCGCGGGCATGCCTGCCACGATCTATCGCCCCTCAATTGTCGTCGGCGACAGCCGTACCGGGCAGACACAAAAATTCGACGGCCCCTACTTCGTCATGCAGTGGCTGCTGCGACAGCCTCGCTACGCGATCCTGCCGATGGTGGGTGATCCCGTGAAGACGCGCGTCAACGTGGTCCCGCGAGACTTCATCGTTGACGCCGTCGGATATCTGAGCGGCCTCTCCGTCTCGGAGGGGCGCACCTATCATCTGGCGGATCCGCGACCGCTTACAGTCGACGAGATGGCGGATACGCTGGCCCAGGCGACGGGTCGCGAACTGCTCAAGATCCGGCTGCCGCTGAAATTGACGAAAGCTGCACTGGCGCACGTTCCGGGGCTCTACCGCTTGATGCGCATCCCTCCCGAGGCGGTCGATTACTTCGCCCAGCCCACCTTCTACTTGACCGATCATTGTCGGGCCGATCTCGCCGGCAGCGGTATCGAGCCGCCCGCGTTCCGCAGCTATGTCGATCGACTCGTGGATTTCATGCGCAGTCATCCCGACATCGGCTCGGCGGCGATGTTCTGAAGAGCGCCGTCGCCCCGGCGCCGGTCGGGGTCTAATGGGTGGATGGACCTGATGATGCCCACAGACGCGATATTTCTGCTGGGGGAGTCGCGGGAACACCCCATGCACGTCGGTGGCTTGCAGTTGTTCGAGATGCCCGAAGGCGCCGGTCCCGGCTTCGTCCGGGACCTCTATGACCGCTTGGTCGCGCAGCAGGATTTTCAGCCCACCTTCCGCAAGCATCCGGCGACGTTCGTCGGCGGAATCGCGAACCTGGGCTGGTCCTACGACGATGACGTCGACGTCGACTACCACGTCCGGCGTTCGGCGGTGCCGTCGCCCGGTCGGATCCGTGAATTGCTGGAGCTGACGTCGCGCTGGCACAGCAGCCTGCTGGACCGGCACCGCCCCCTGTGGGAGACGCACATCATCGAGGGCCTCAAGGATGGCCGGTTCGCGATCTACACCAAGGTTCACCACGCCCTGATCGACGGCGTCTCCGCGCAGAAACTGATGCAGCGCGCGTTGTCGACCGACCCCGCCGAAACCGAGATTCGCGCGCCGTGGAGCCTGCCCAGAAGTAAGCGCAAGAACAGTCCGGTGAGCCCGTTGCGTTCCGCGGTGCGTGCGGCGGGATCGCTTGCGGCACTTGGCCCGTCGACGGTCTCGCTGGCCCGCGCGGCGCTGCTCGAGCAGCAGTTGACGTTGCCCTTCGGGGCCCCGCGCACCATGCTGAACGTCAAGATCGGCGGCGCGCGCCGCTGCGCGGCGCAGTCATGGTCGCTGGACCGCATCAAAGCCGTCAAGAAGGCGGCCGGGGTCACCGTCAACGACGTCGTCCTGGCGATGTGTTCGGGCGCCCTGCGCTACTACCTGCTCGAGCAGAACGCGCTGCCGGACACCCCGCTGATCGCGATGGTCCCGGTGAGCCTGCGCACCGAGGACGAGGCCGACGCCGGGGGCAACCTCGTCGGCGCCATCCTGTGCAACCTCGCCACCGATACCGACCATCCCGCGCAGCGACTGCAGGCCATCAGCGATTCGATGCGCCGCAACAAGACGGTGTTCTCGCAGCTGCCCCGCTTCCAGGCACTGGCGCTGTCCGCGGCCAACACGTCGGCGCTGGCTCTGGCGGCCGTCCCGGGCTGGGTGGCGTCCACGTCGCCGCCGTTCAACATCATCATCTCGAACGTGCCCGGGCCCACTCAGCCGATCTACTACGGGGGCGCCCGCCTCGACGGCAACTACCCGCTGTCCATCGCGCTGGACGGCCAGGCGCTGAACATCACCCTCGCCAACAACGCCGGCAATCTGGACTTCGGCCTGGTGGGATGCCGGCGGAGCGTGCCGCACCTGCAGCGACTGCTGACGCACCTGGAGTCGTCGCTCAAGGACCTGGAACGTTCGGTCGGGTCCTGAGCGGATGCCGAGACTCAGTGCGGGTGTGCTGTTGTACCGGACCCGCGACGGCGTCGTCGAGGTCCTGATCGCGCATCCGGGCGGCCCGTTCTGGGCGCGAAAAGACAACGGGGCCTGGTCGATTCCCAAAGGCGAGTACGCCGGCGGGGAGGATCCGTGGGTTGCCGCGCAACGCGAGTTCTTCGAAGAGCTCGGGCTTACGGTGCCGGATGGAACCCGGCTGGACCTCGGAGAACTCAAGCAGTCCGGCGGCAAGGTGGTCACCGCCTTCGCCGTCGGCGGCGACCTCGATGTGACCGACGCGCGCAGCAACACTTTCGAATTGGAGTGGCCGAAGGGGTCTGGCACGATGCGGGAGTTCCCGGAGGTCGACCGGGTGGGCTGGTTTCCGGTGGCGCAGGCGCGAGTCAAGCTGTTGAAGGGCCAGCTCGGGTTTCTGGACCGATTGATGGCGCATCCGGATTTGACGGGCTTACACGAAGGAACCTGACGTTGCGGCCGGGGCGTCGGCCGACGGGCAGAATGGCCGCATGACGACCGCGCCGACCGACTCCCAGGGGTTGTTGCTGCAGCTGCTGGACCCGGCCAACCGACCCGACCCGTATCGGCTCTGCGCGCAGTTTCGCGACGGCGGAGCCTTGCAGCTGCCCGACGCCACCCTCGCCGTGTTCTTGAGTTACCGAGACTGCGACGAGGTGTTGCGGCACCCGTTGTCGAGCAGCGACAACATCAACTCGACCGTCGCGAAGCGCCAGGCCGAGGCCGGGACGGCACCGCGCCGGCAGGGACCGCCGGGCTTCCTGTTCCTCGATCCGCCCGACCACACCCGCCTGCGCAGGCTGGTCAGCAAGGCGTTCGCGCCGAAGGTGGTGAGCGCGCTGGAGCCCGACATTCGTGCGCTGGTCGACGGGATGCTCGATCGGGTCGCCGAGAGGGGCCACTTCGAGGTCGTCGAGGATTTCGCCTACCCGCTGCCGGTGGCGGTGATCTGCCGGTTGCTCGGTGTGCCGCTGGACGACGAGCCGCAGTTCAGCCGTGCGTCGGCGTCGCTGGCTCAGGCGCTCGACCCGTTTTCGACGATCACCGGCGTGCCGGCGGAGATCGCGAACGAACGACAACAGGCCGGGGCCTGGTTGCGCGAATACTTCCACGGGCTGATCGACCGCCGCCGTTCACAACCTGGAGACGACCTGCTGTCGGGGCTGATCGCGGTGGAGGAGTCCGGCGATCAACTGAGCGAGGAGGAGATCGTCTCCACCTGCAACCTGCTCCTGATCGCCGGACACGAGACGACGGTGAACCTCATCGGGAATGCCATGCTGGCACTGCTGCGCGACCCCGTGCAGTGGGGCGCCCTGGGTGCCGACCCCGGTCGAGCGCCGGCGATCGTGGAAGAGACGCTGCGCTACGACCCGCCCGTGCAGTTAGTCGGCCGAATCGCTCTCGCGGACATGACGATTGGCGGGGTCGAGGTACCGGCGGGCGACGTGATGATGCTCCTGCTCGCCGCGGCCCATCGTGATCCCGCGGAATTCGAGCGGCCCGATGTGTTCGATCCGGACCGGAAGGGGTTGCGTCACTTGGGCTTCGGTCGGGGAGCCCACTACTGCCTGGGCGCGCCGCTGGCCCGGCTGGAGGCCGGCGTGGCGCTGTCGGCGGTGACGGCGCGATTCCCGGGTGCGCGGCTGGACGGTGAGCCGCAATACAAGGCCAACGTCACGCTGCGTGGGCTGTCGCGCCTGCAAGTCACGGTTTAGGTCAGCCGCGCTGTGCCTCAGCCGCGCTGTGCTCAGCCGCGCTCCCACGGCGGGCTTTCACCCATCTTCTTGTAGTACTTGGCCAGGTGGCTTTTGACCCGATCGACGTCCGTCTTCGGCAGGTCGATGCCGCCGCGCGCGCCGTCCATGATGGCGCCCGCGGCCATCACCCCGCGCGGTACCGCCTGAAGGTCGCCGCCGACGACGTCGGCGATCAGGAGCTTGTACGCCGTGAAGTTGTCCTTCTTGCCGTTGTCGTACCAGACGTGGGCATCGCGGTACTTCTCGTTCGGCTGCTCCTCGGCGCCGGCCCACTTGCGGACCCGCTTCTCGGCGGCGTCACCATCCCACTTGCGGTCGCGATCGGCCACCGGCAGGTCTTGAAACGCTGTTACTGACATGTCGTTCGCGTGCCCGCCGGCAGCGGGCGTTAAACGCGTCGGGACCGCGGGTTATGCACAGTTGGAAGTTTCTCCACAGCCTGGCGGTCGAGCGGTGCTCCGCGTCGCCGGCCGGGCCTACTATCGAAAGCATGTTCGATGTCAGGTTGCCGACGGTCGAGGAGCTGGCGCGCGCCGAGGATGCGGAACTGGCGGCCGCCATCGCCCAGTGCGCGCGGGTGGAGGCGGCGGCCTCGGCGCGCAGGCTGGCGGCCATCGCGGAGCTGGTGCACCGCCGGGCCGACGGGCCGACCAGCTCCGCCCACTGGTCCTGCGACAACTGGGATGCCATGGCAGCCGAAGTCGCCGCGGCGCAAAACATCAGCCACGCCATGGCTTCGGGGCAGATGTATCTGGCGGCGGCGTTGCGCAACCGGCTGCCTCGGGTCGCGGCTCTCTTTGGCGAGGGCATCATCAGCGCCCGCTTGGCGGCGACCATCGTGTGGCACACCGACCTCGTGAAGGACCCCGACACCCTGCGATTGATCGATACCACGCTGGCCGAAGACGCCGCGCGGTTCGGGCCGATGTCGGCCAGCAAGACCGCGCAGGCCGTCGACGTGGTGGTGGACCGATACGATCCCGGCGCCCTGCGGCGCACTCGCGCCGCGGGCCGCAGTCGTGACGTCGTCATCGACCAATCCGACGACGAGTCGGGCACCGCCGCCATGTGGGGCCGGCTCTATGCGCAGGATGCGGCCATGTTGGACCGGCGCCTGCTGCAGATGGCCGGGGAGGTGTGTGCAGACGATCCGCGCACCGTCGCGCAGCGGCGTGCCGACGCGCTGGGCGCCTTGGCCGCCGGTTCGGACCGGCTCGCCTGTGGTTGCGGCAACGCGGACTGCCCGGCCGGCGCCGAGACGGACGAGCGGGCGGCCGGCGTGGTGATCCACGTCGTCGCCGACGCGTCGACGCTGCAGGCCGACCCCGACCCGCACATGTCGGGAGAGCGGCGGTCGCGGCGCATCACCGACCAGACGACCCTGGCGGAGGCACTGGCCCCCGATCCCGAGCCCGACGTCCCCGATCCCCGGCCGCCCGCGCTGATTCCCGGCGGCGGCGTGATCTCGCCGGCGCAGGTCGCCGAGTTGATCCGTGGTGGGGCCAAAGTCCGGCCGGTGCGCCATCCCGCCATCGCAGAGGCCGAGCCGGGTTACCGCCCGTCGGCCGAGCTGGAGCGGTTCATCCGGTGCCGGGACATGACGTGCCGGTTCCCCGGTTGTGATCGACCCGCCGAGTTCACCGACATCGACCACACGGTGCCCTACCCGCTGGGCCCCACTCACGCGTCCAACCTCAAGTGCTTATGCAGGAAGCACCACCTGCTGAAGACTTTCTGGACGGGTTGGCGCGATCAGCAACGGCCGGACGGCACCGTGGTGTGGACGTCACCGACCGCTCGGACGTACACCACCCGTCCGGGCAGTCGGCTGTTGTTTCCCGCACTGTGCGCCCCGACGGGCGAATTGTCCAGTGTCCCAAGGAACTATCGTCCCCGCGGCGAACGCGGCGTCATGATGCCCACGCGCCGGCGGACCCGACGGCAAGACCGAGCCCGCCGCATCGATGCCGAGCGCGCGCTCAACGCCGCCCACATCGCCGAACGCAACCAGCCGCCGCCCTTCTAGCCCGGTCCGAGTCCGGGCACGATGTCACCCAAGCTGAAGGTGACCGGCTGCTCGAGTTGTTCGTATGTGCACGAGCGCGGGTCGCGGTCCGGCCGCCACCGGTTGAACTGCGCGGTGTGCCGAAAACGCCGGCCTTCCATATGGTCGTAGCGGACCTCGACCACGCGCTCGGGTCGCAGCGGCACAAACGAAAGATCCTTGCCCGCGTTCCAGCGTGAGTACTCGTTCTTGCGCGGCGTTCGTTCGCCGGCCTCGTGGGCGGCCCAGTTCCACGGGTGATCCTCGAAATCGGTTACCAGTGGCTGGAGTTCGGCGAACAGGCGCCGTCGCTCGGCCATCGGGAAGGCGCCGATGACGCCGACGGACGCCAGCTGTCCGTCGTCCTGGTAGAGCCCGAGCAGCAGCGAGCCGATCGAGTCGCCGCCGGACTTGTGCACGCGGTAGCCGGCCACCACGCAGTCTGCCGTCCGCTCATGCTTGATCTTGAACATGACCCGTTTGTCGGGCTGATAGGTGACGGTCAGCGGCTTGGCGATGACCCCGTCCAGGCCGGCACCCTCGAACTCGTCGAACCAGCGCCGCGCCAGGTCGATGTCGGTGGTGGCCGGCGTGACATGGATTGACGGGCCGGAGCCCCCTAGCGCCTCGACGAGGGCCGCGCGGCGCTCGCTGAACGGCCGCCGCGTGTAGTCGTCGTCGCCCAGGGCGAGCAGGTCGAACGCGATGAAGGACGCCGGCGTCGTCTCGGCGAGCATCCGCACGCGCGAGTCCGCCGGGTGGATGCGTTGTTGTAGCGCCTCGAAATCCAGACCGTTGCCGGTAGCGATGACGATCTCCCCGTCGATCACGCAACGCCCCGGCAGCTCCGCGCGGGCCGCGGCCACCAGCTCGGGAAAGTAGCGCGTCATGGGCCTTTCGTTGCGGCTGCCCAGCTCCACTTCGTCCCGGTCCCGGAAACAGATGGACCGGAACCCGTCCCATTTGGGCTCGTACGACGCGTCCGGCGGGATCGACCGCACCGATTTGGCCAGCATCGGCGACACCGGGGGCATGACAGGTAGGTCCATAGGCCGATTGTGCTGGAATCGTCGGTATGGCTGCTGCAGAAGAGCTCGACGTCGACGGTATTGCGGTGCGCCTGACCAACCCGGACAAGGTCTACTTCCCCAAGTTGGGCTCCAACGGCACCAAACGCAGACTCGTCGAGTACTACCGCGCCGTGGCTGCCGGACCGATGCTCGCCACGCTCCGCGACCGGCCGACCCATCTGCAGCGCTTCCCGGACGGCGTCGACGGCGAGGAGATCTACCAGAAACGCATCCCGCAGCACCATCCCGACTACCTGCAGACCTGCCGGGTGACCTTTCCCTCCGGACGCACCGCGGACGCGCTCAAGGTCACACACCCCTCGGCGATCGTCTGGGCGGCCCAGATGGGCACCATCACACTGCACCCCTGGCAGGTGCGGTGCCCCGACACCGACCATCCCGACGAGTTGCGCATCGACCTGGACCCGCAGCCCGGTGTCGCCTTCGAGCACGCGCGTACGGTCGCCGTCGACGTGTTGCGGCCGTTACTCGACGAGCTCGGTCTGGTGGGCTACCCCAAGACCTCAGGCGGCCGGGGGATCCACGTCTTCCTGCGGATCGCCACGGACTGGGACTTCATCGAGGTACGCCGCGCCGGTATCGCGCTGGCCCGCGAGGTGGAGCGCCGCGCGCCCGAGGCCGTCACCACGGCGTGGTGGAAAGAGCAGCGCGGCGAGCGCATCTTCATCGACTTCAATCAAAACGCCCGGGACCGCACGATGGCGTCGGCCTATTCGGTGCGGCCCACCCCGATCGCGACGGTGTCGACGCCGCTCACCTGGGACGAGCTGGCCGGCGCGGAACCAGACGACTACACCATTGCGTCCGTCCCCGGCCTCGTGAAGGGCCGCGAAGACCCGTGGGCAGCGATGGACGACGCGGCGCAGTCGATCGTGCCCCTGCTGGAGATGGCCGACGATGACGAGGCGCGCGGCCTGGGGGACATGCCGTATCCGCCGAACTACCCGAAAATGCCCGGCGAACCGAAACGCGTTCAACCCAGCCGGGATACAGACCTGAAGAAGGATGGCGGCCGCTGACCGGGCGGAGAATGTGTTGTGCCCCAGAAACGACCCCTCGAAGTCACCTGGCGAACCTGACGCTTCTGGGGCAACAACTTTCAGCACAACTCTACTGCTGACTGCCTGCGCTGGCGAGACCATCGGGCAGATTGAGGAGATTTCCTGCTGCCGCGACCAGCGTAGTACCCGGACCGCCGATATCCCGCGCCACAAGGTGCGACCGAGGACTGAACACCGGCCATCGGGAAGCCTTGAGGCACAAGTCACTTCGACGCGTCGGGGCCGTGCTGCGACGGTTGGCCGCCGCTACGGCGAGAGCGCAACGGCGGCCAACCGTACGTGAAACTGGTGACCCAACGCATGCATTGGGCTATGACCAGGCGGCCGGGTGACCGGCCGCCCTTGCGGCCAGTTCTACGGCGTGCAGCTGATTGAGGTGCCGGTGCTGGTGCACGAGATGGTGGGCAGCGTACATCCGGAGCTCGCCAATGCGGTGAAGCCCAGGACCACGCCGAGAACGACTTTGTACTTCAAACGAGACATGAACACTCCGTTCGCCGATGAAGAAATGTTTCGCCCGAGGGAAGTTATAGTACGTGAGTACAACGCGGAATGATGTGTGATTCAACAAATTTGAGGCGATCACGTCGACTGATTGACGGTATGACAGTCCTTTCAGTGAAACGTCGCAGGCTTGATTCCCTTGTGCCACAAGGCTGGAGGAGATTCGTCACAGTGACCGACGAGCCCGCGCGGACGCTCGAGCGCGCAGAGCAACGGAACGCCCGCCTATATACGGCAGGGCGACAACCAACAACCCGGTGCCCTGCCAATGCAGGAAAACGCTTGATTACCAAGCATCTTCACGAATTCACTGCAACAGCCCATCGGGTGCGCTGACTGGCACGCTTAGGCAAACTGCGGTGCCCCTCGGCAGGTCCAAGAACGGACCATGTCAAGTAGGGCGTGCCAGTAGCGCAACCCCCGAAGGCCGCCGGCCTGCCCTACGGCGAGCAGGTTATCCCGGTGGATGCAGTGCTGCAGTCGATGGTCAACGGGATCGTGCAACCAGAGCTGGCCAACGCGGTAGCGGCCAGGATCAGGCCGAGGGCAACCTTGTACTTCATGCGTGACATGAACCACTCCATCCGTTAGAGGGAAGATGTACGCCCGAGGTGAGCAATATTACGTGAGTGCAATGCGGAACATGATGGGATTCACCAAATTTCCGGTGAGCCACGCGGCAACAGTTTGAAAGCGGCGCGTAGCCCTCTGCTGAACCGTCCCACCTCGTGGGTTAAATCCGCGGCGGTAAGCGGGTTTTGGCGTATTGGCATTCATCTCGCGGCAAAAATCCACGCGGGCAACGGGTCTGACGGCAGGCGCATACGATCCGACCCGAATCTAAATGACGTTGCAACGTTCCAAGCATCTTCGCCAGAGCAGAGAAACGTACTATAGGTCTCGAAAATGATCACATCGGCGTCTTTCGGTATGCGCCACGGGCGCCGCGATCGAATTCGCCTTGGCTACCCCCAATAGCTTGAATGCATTTCGGGTGTGCCACGGCGCAGCGATCCGGAGTGAGATTCCAAATTCGGTCAACCCGACCGGGAAAAGTAAGCTTTGTCGCTGTGCAGGTCGCAACTCGTGCGTGGTGCGTGGTGTCGGCCTTGGCGCTGTCGGCAGCCGTCGGCGTCACCGCGGCGGCGCAAGCACCGGCCGAGCCGGTCGGCACCGGCGCCGGTGACCGGCTGACCGGCTGGGACACCTACCGCCGGCTCGATCTGTTGCCTTACTTGCGCAGCGACACCCAAGCCTTGCAGGTTTCGAGCTTTGATCGCAGCGGCGGCGATTTCGACCTCTCCACCGGAAATCGCAACGGCACGGGCGGGTGTTTGGCCGACGGCGGTGCCGGCTGCGTCATCGCGGAAGATCGCGGTGCCGGCGAGGTGGATTCGATCTGGCTCACCCGTGACGGTGGCAAGGTGACCAAGATCGGAAACATTCGCGTCGAACTGGACGGCCGCACGGTATTGGACGCTCCCCTGCAATCGGTCGTCAATGGCGCACTGGGTGCGCCGTTCGAATGGCCCCTGGTGGCCGACGCGACTCAGTCGCCGGGTGGAGTGTACGTCAAGGTGCCGATGCCCTACCGGCAGTCGATGCGCATCAGCGTGGCATCGAATCTCGAGTACTACCATGTCGATTACCGGCAATTCTCGACGCCGGAGGGCGTCACCACCTTCTCGCCCTCCGATCGCGCGCTCGACGTGCTCGCCACGCTGCGCGACGCGGGCACGGTCGATCCGAAGCCGGCCGGCCCCGCCGCCGCTCACGACAAGCGGACAGTCGCGCCTCCTGCCGGCGCAGGGGTGACGATCGCGGAAATGGCAGGCCCGGGCAGCGTTTCGGCGATACACCTGCAACTCCCCGAACCCACGGACCAACTCCTGAGCGGCCTACGGTTGCAGATGGAGTTCGATGGCCAGACCACCGTCGACTCCCCACTCGGCGAGTTCTTCGGCGCCGGACTGGGCGTCGACAGCGTGCGTTCGCTGATGTTCGCCGCGGTCTCCGATCCTGGCGGATCGTTGTCGTTGTACGCGTGGTGGCCGATGCCATTCGCCCACGACGCCCGCATCACCCTCGTGAACACCACCGACGACCAGGTAGGCGGGATCGAGAGCGACGTGACGATCGCCCCCGACGCCCGGTGGGCGTCCGCGCTGGCCGCCGGACGCGCCGGCTACTTCACCGCTCGCTCGCATGCCGCGCCGACGATCCCCGGCCAGGATTGGCTCTTCGCCGAAGAACGAGGCCACGGGAAATTCGTGGGTGTCAGCCACACCATTCGCGGCTTCCGGATCAAGACCGCGTTCAGCGATGCCGCCCCGTACTTTCTCGAAGGGGCCGAGCGCGTGTACACCGACGGTGCCGCGTCGCCCCAGTGGTATGGCACCGGGACCGAGGACCTCTACGAGGGCGGCTGGTATTTCAAGGACGGGACCCGCTTCAGCGACCCGCTCACCGGACAACCCGATCGGCGCACGGCCACCGGCGGCTGCGCGGACTACTGCGTCGCCGTCTATCGGCTCATGCTGGCCGACGCCATCGACTACCACTCCGCGATCCGCTTCGGCATCGAGCACGGAAAGCGGAACATGGTCCAACCCGACTACAGCTCAACCGCTTTCCTCTACGCCCAACCGAATGAGACTCTCGCGCCCGGCGACGACGTCCGCCCGGGTGATCCGGTCAGCCGGCTGCTGCACGGCTACGCCGACGCCGACGCATCGGACCGGTTGCTGATCAGCGAGTACGAGGGCGCCGAAGACACCCATCCGGTCATCGGGTCGGTCCGCGCCACCAGCGCCGCGATCACGTTCCACGTCGACACCGACCCGGGCAACCGCGGCATCCTGTTGCGCCGTACGTCGGATCAGGCCGACGGCTTCCAATCGGCGGACGTCGCCATCGACGGCGTCCCGGTCGGCACCTGGCTGCAGCCGCGCGCCAACGCTTTTCACCGCTGGCTCGACGACACCTACCTGTTGCCGCCTGCGGAAACTGCGGGCAAAGCGCAACTGACGGTCACCCTGACGCCTGCGCCCGACTCCCCGCCCTGGACGGCGAGCCGCTATGAGGTCGAAACACTGTCCGGTTCAACCGGCTAGACGGCGGCGGACCGCATCACCCGGGTGGCAAGGAGTGCCATCACCACGCCCGTCACACCGCCGACGGGGGCCACCAGCGACGACCACCCCGAGAGCACGAAATAGCCGAACGTGGCGCCGACGGCGAGCAACGCCGCGTGCGGGGGCGTCCACCGCGTGATCGACGGCAGCCGGAACGACAGGCCCATGCCCAGCAGCAGTGCCAGGACGTGACCGAACGCGGTGAAGTCCGCGTCGAAAGTCGCCACCATCGCGATGCCGAGCCACCACCCCACCCAGGCCGCCCGCCAGCGCAACGGGATCGACGCGGTCAAGGCGCCCAGCACGCATGCCGCGCCGTAGCTGATCCCCACGTCGGTGGCGCGCGCAACCGAGAACGGCAGCCAACCGGTCTCGACCGCGGCGACCAGCCCGACCGCGAGGATCAAGGTGGCGCCGATGTGGCCGACCGCGAAGGTGATCAGCAAACCCCGGCCGTGCCAGATGAGTTCGCCCAGCGCCAGCAAGCACACCAGCCCCGGCAACCAGAGATAGACGTCACCGCCGTCGCTGACGAATGCGCTCCCGACCAAGGTGCCCAGGTGGCCGTGCGCCAGGTTGTGCAGGTTGGTGCTCATCTCGCTGACGACCGTGGCGCGGGTGTGTGAACCCAGGGCCGTCAGGGTGACCGAGACGGCGAGCAGCAGGACGGTGTATGCCGCCGTGACCCGCAACCGGTCGGCGCGCAGCCGACCGGGGGTGTCGGATACCGTCATCGGCCGTTCCAGCCGCGGTCGCGGGCCAGGAGGTCGGCCACGGTTTCCCGGCGCACCAGCTCGCGGGACCGGCCGCCGGAGACCGCGACCAGCGGCGGGCGGCCCACCAGGCTGCGACTCGACTCCGTCGAGTGCTGATAGGCGCCGGTGCAGGCCACCGCCAGCAGGTCTCCGGGCCGGACGTCCGCGGGCAACTCGACGTCGCGGGCGATCTCATCGCCGTCGCCATGCCGGCCCACGACGGTGACGGGTGCGGTCGCGGTCGGCACGTGCCGATTGGCCAATCCCACCGTGTATTTCGTGTCGGGCCGCTCGGGGCTGTGAATGTCGCCGGTGCCGCCGTCCACCGCGACGAAGGTGTGCCCGCCCGGCTGGCGCTTGACGGCGATCACGCGGCACAGCATCATCCCGGCCCGCGCGGCGATAGCCCGGCCCGGTTCGATCACGATCGTCGGGCGCGGGAATTCGTGCTCCGCGCAGGCGGATTCCAGTGCAGCCCCGATGGTGGCCGCAAGCGAGCGGAGGTTTAGCTCCGGGTCACCGGAAAGGTAGGGGACCGCGTGTCCGCCGCCGAGGTTGAGTTCGGTGAGCACGACTTGATGGCGGTCGCGGACCTTGGCCATCACGCCGATCATCTGGCGGATCGCCTCACCGTAGTGCGAGGCGTCGGTGAGCTGTGACCCCAGCCGGCAGTGCAGCCCCACCAGGTTCAGCCACGGCTGGTCCAGGACGCGCCTGAGGGCGCCGGCAGCCTGGCCTCCCGACAGTGCGAACCCGAATTTCTGGTCGATGGCCCCCACATCGGGGATGACACCGACCAGGACACGCTGAGGCTGACGCACCCGGCAGGCGAGCAGCGAGACCTCGCTGGGGGTGTCGATGACGATCCGTCCGACGCCGGCGGCGACCGCGTCGTAGAGCTCGGCCGCGGTGATCACGCCGTCCAGGATGATCTGTGCCGGCGGGACGTCGGCGGCCAGCGCGGTGGCCAGCTCGCCGGCCGAGCACACATTCACGCCGGCCCCTTCGTCCGCGGCCCAGCGTGCGACGTCGACGCTCAACAGCGCCCTGCCCGCGTAGATCAGCTCGGCGTCGGGGAGCGTCGCGCGGTAGCAGCGGATGCGGGCCCGGAAGTCCTCCTCATCCACCACGTAGGTGGGGGTGCCGAACTCGGCGGCGATATCGTCGGCGGCCACGTCGCCCACGCACAGCCGGCCCCGGTCGTCGACGTAGGCGCTCAGCGGCCAGACCGCACGATCGAGGTGCGGGTTCAGCCCGTGCCTCAGCGATGGCAGCAGCTCGAAGAGCGTCATCCCTCCACGGTGCCGGTCGGATCGCCGGCGTGCCGCGCTCTTAACGAAGCCTTCACACCCGGGGGGCAAATCTTCACAGATTCGGAACACTGGGCGTGAGGTCGGGGCGCGGCGGCGTCTTGACTGCCAGGCTTCGCGCTGCTAGACATGGGTGCGTCATGGATTTGGGCGATCGCCCAAAGTGGAGGTGAAATGACGGCCACCAGCGGCACGGACGTCTACTACGACCCCTATGACACCGGCATCATCGCCGACCCGTACCCGACCTACGCGCGGCTGCGCGAAGAGGCGCCGATCTACTACAACGAGCGCTACGACTTCTGGGCGCTGTCACGGTATTCCGACGTCGATCGGGCGCTGGCCGACTGGGAGACGTTCTCCAACAAGCGCAGCGACATCCTCGAGCTCATCCAGTCGAAGTTCGACATGCCCGGCGGGGTGATGATGTTCCAGGATCCGCCGGAGCACACCAGGTTGCGCGGGCTGATGTCGCGCGTGTTCACCCCGCGCCGGATGGCCGCGCTCGAGGACCAGATTCGCCAATACTGCGTGCGGTGTCTGGATCCGCTGGTCGGTTCCGGGAGCTTCGACATCATTGCCGAGCTGGCCTCGATGATGCCGATGCGGGTGATCGGCATGCTGTTGGGAATCCCCGAGTCCGAGCAGGTTTCGGTGCGCGACGCCAACGACGCCAACCTGCGCACCAAACCGGGTGCACCGTTGAAGGTCGCCGACGCCGACTCGATCGCCGACGGCCGGATCTACGCCGACTACGTGGAATGGCGGTCCAAGAATCCCTCCGACGACCTGATGACGACGCTGCTCAACGTCGAGTTCGACGACGAGCACGGTGTGCACCGGAAGCTGACCCGCAAGGAGGTGCTGCACTACACGCAGGTGGTCGCCGGGGCGGGCAACGAGACGACGGGCCGGCTGATCGGCTGGCTGGCCAAGGTGCTCGCCGAGCATCCCGACCAGCGGCGCGCGGTCTACGAAGATCGGTCGCTGCTGACCCGCACGGTCGACGAGACGCTGCGATTCGAACCGACGGGACCGCACGTGGCCCGCTGGATGGCAAAGGATTTCGAGTGTTACGGCACCACGGTTCCGGCCGGTAGTGCCATGCTGCTGCTCTTCGGTGCCGCAAACCGCGACCACCGCCGCTACACCGATCCGGACACCTACGACATCCGTCGTGACAACATCTCGCACATCACGTTCGGGAAGGGCGTGCACTACTGCCTCGGCGCCAACCTCGCCCGGCTCGAGGGCCGCGTCGCGCTGGACGAAATCCTCAACCGATGGCCGGAATGGGGAATCGACTACGAGACCGCGAGATTGGCGCCGACGTCGACGGTCAGGGGCTGGGAGCGGCTACAGGTGGTGCTGCCCTGAGTCAGGCGGGCGCCTCGTATCGGTCGATGAGTCGGTTGACCAGCGCGATGGCATCGGCGTGACCGCGCGTCGCACCGAGGGAATCCTCCAAGATGACGGTGCGGCCGATCGCGGCGATGACCACCGCGAGACCCGCCGGCGGGAATTCGGCTGCGTCGAGGCCGTTCTCGCGGACGATCTCGTCCAGCGTGGCGATCTGCATGTCGCGCCACCGCTGGAACCAGGCCGCGATCTCGGCGCGGATCTTTTTGCGGTGGTTGGCAAGTCCCATGAATTCCTGCAGCAACCGGGCATCCTTGGGTGCGACGAGGGTGTCCCACAGGGCGTGCAGGGGGCGGTCGGACGCGAGCGCCGCCTTCTGGCGATCGAGGTAAGCGGCCGCCCCGCGCCTGAAGACGTCGAGGTATAGCTCATCCATCGTGGGGAAGTAGTAGTGCACCAGCGCGGCTTTGACCCCGGCTTGGGCGGCCACTCGGCGTGAGGTCGCCGCAGCGTACCCCTCCTCGACCATGACGTGAACCGTCGCGTCGATCAGCAGGTCCCGGGTCGTCGAGTCCCTGGCCATCACCGGACCCTAATTTGGGCGGTCGCCAAGAATCAACAAAGGCTGTTGGTTAGACGATTGAGGTGCGGGGAATGGTTCACGGGAACCGTTCAGAAAGTGAAGGAACAATATCTTCCATGGCTCCCAGTTTCTCCGACGTCATCCAATCCAAGTACCTGCTGCTGACGACGTTCACCAAGGACGGCCGCCCCAAGCCCACGCCGATCTGGGGCGTGCCCGAGGGCGATAAACTGCTGGTCATCACCGACGACGGGTCGTGGAAGACCAGGCGGATCAACAACACGCCCCGGGTGACGATCGCCAAGAGCGCCGCGTTGGGGAAAACCAAGAGCGAAGAGGTCGAGGGCGTCGCCCGGGTGCTGCCGAAGGCCGAGACGCGGCGGGTCTACAACGCCGTGCTCAGGCGCTACTGGTACCACGCCTGGTGGTTCTATGCGCACTCGATCGTCCGGGGCGGCATCGACAAGGTCCACGTGGGGCTCGAGATCAGACCGGCTGGCTAGCGTCGCTCTTGGGATCGATCAAGATCTTCGCGTGCGCCTCGGGATCGCCGAGCGCATCGAACGCGGCTTCGACGCCGGACAACCCTACCGTTCCGGTGATCAGCGGTGTGACGTCGACCTTGCCGTCGGCGAGCATGTGCAGGGTGTCGCGGAACTCGAGAGGGGTGTAGCCGAGCACGAACCGCAGGTCGATCTCCTTGTTGATCGCCATCGCGGGCCGAATGTGGTCGGCGCCCATGCACACACCCACGACGACGACGCGCGAGAACAGCGGTGCGCCGGCGATGATGCCGTCGATGATGCCTGGGACACCGACGCATTCGAAGATGACCGGGTGCTTGGGGGTTGCCGCGCCGGCGGCCTCGGCGGCGCGCCACACGTGCCACCACGGCAGCCGCAGCCGTTGCAGTTTCTCGATCGTGCCGACCGCGAGGTCGAACGCCTCCAGAATCCCTTGCAGATGTTTGCGGCCGGCCCGGGTCGCGTAGGGCGAGTCGTGTGCGGGGTCGACGACGATGTCGGCGCCGCAGGCCGTCGCCAGCGCGCGCCTGCCCGCAGAGAAGTCACTGGCGATCACCGTGCGCACGCCGTGCGCCTTGAGCATGCAGATCACGGCCAGACCGATTGGCCCGCAGCCGATCACGATCGCCACGTCCCCCTTCTTCACCTCGCCGCGTCGGACGGCGTGCCACGCGACGGCCATCGGCTCGGTCAGCGCGGCGATCTGCGGGGACAACCCGTTCGGCACCGCGAACGTCAGCGACTGCTCGACGAGGAGCTGTTCGGCGTAGGCCCCGGGTGCCATGGTCGACAGCCCGATCCCGTGCACCTCTTTGCCGCGCCGCAGCAGCGGCAGGGCCACGACCCGGGTGCCGGGTCGCGGGGCATTGCGCGTGCCCGGCCCGTAATCCAATACCTCGCCGCAGAATTCGTGACCGAAGACGACGTGCTGGTCCGATCGCATGAACGCGTCGTAGCCGGATTCGGCCATGACGTCGGCGAGTTCGTCGCAGTGGTGACGAGCGTGTAGGTCGGATCCGCAGATGCCACACCTGAGGACTTCGACCAACAGCTGCCCCTTGGCGGGGGTCGGCGTCGGGGCGTCGACTACTTCGAGCTTTGCGTTGGTGCAGGTCACGCTCTTCATCCGTCGATCCTCCTACACGGTGGTCGAATTCGGACCCGCGGGTGCCGGCTCTTTCAGCCGCGAGGCGCCCGCTCAGCTCAGCGCGCGAAGGGCTTCGTACGTGTCGGCCAGGGTCTCTTGTGGATCCCGGTACTTGATGCCGAGTTCGCGTTCGCTCGGTGAATCGTCGGACGCCGGCATCTGCGTGTAGTACTGCATCCCGGCCCAGGTGAAGGGCGTATCGAAGGGTACGAAACGGCTGGCGCGATCCATCACCGCGCCGGCGACGCGCAGGGCGGTATCGGGAATCGGGACCGAGACCATCGCCGACCCGGACACCTCGCCGAGCATCTTCGCCAACTCCGCCGCCGGAACACGATGGCCGCCCGCCATGTAGCGGCGCGGGCCGTGGCCGGGCTCCAGCAGCGCCGCGTGCAACGCCGCCAAATCGCGGACGTCGACGATCAACCAGGCCCCGCTCCGACCCGGGATCACGTGCATCTGCAGGGCGGCCTTGACGCCCTCGCCGGCCTCGCCGAACTGGTCACCCACCGGTGGGCCGATGACCATGCCGGGGTAGGTGATGTTCACGGGCGCACCCGCATCCTGCAGGCCGCGGGCATAGATCTCGACCTGCGCCTTGGACGTGCCGTACCCGTCCGCCCCACCGACGACCGGCAGGTCCGCCGACAGCTCTTCCAGGCCGGCATGAAAGAGCGCGCTGAAACTCGACACGTGGATGATCGGATCCAGGCCCAGCTCCACCGACTGGCCGAGGACGTTCTGCGCGCCCTGCATGTTGGTGGTGAGCATCTGGGTGGTCTGGCGCGGGTCGGTGGCGACCAGGGCGGCGCTGTGCACGACGGCTTCACAGCCGTCCAGCGCCTCACGCACCGCCATCCGGTCGGTGATGTCGGCGACGGCGAAGTCGGACACGTCGACGCCCAGTTTGGCCACCGAAGTCTGCAGCTTGCCGGGGTTGCGCACCAGGAACCGGATGGAGTGCCCCGCGTCGGCGATGGCCTTTGCCGTCCACCCGCCGACGAATCCCGTACCGCCTGTGATCAGAACGCGCATGGTGCGATCTTTGCAGGGCCGTCCGGCCTACAGGTGACTGGAGGCGAAGTTGGCGGCCTGGCCGGTCATGCCGTTCACGCCGTAGGACACGTGCGCGGCGAAGTCGTTCCCGGTGCCGGTGCCGCACACCGGATCGCCCTGGGCGCACAGCTCCAGCGTCTTCGGCTGATACAGCGGGCCGATGGCCAGCGGCGGGGCGTGGTACTTCTGCAGGAAGTCGCCCGACGGCGTCCCGAACAGGGTGACCGCGGCGACGTGGTTCGCCACGTCGGGCGGCATCGGTGACGGCACGGCGGACGCCGGCACGCCCGACGGTACGGCCGCCGAGGTGACGTAACCCGCCAACGCCGCACCCTGCGAATACCCGCCGAGCACCTCGCGGGTGTTGGGACAGTTCTTGGCGGTGGCCTCGACGTGCGAACTGGCGTCACGGATGCCGTCGACGACCGTCTGCGGGAAGTTGGGGTTCGAAAAGTCCGTGCTGGCAGGGTAATTGACCGCGTAGACGCTCAACGATCGGGAGCCGATCTGCGAGCGCAGCGCGTCGACGAAGGACCCGCCGATGCCGCCGACACCGGGCGGCTCACCCGATCCGCGGGCGAACACCACCTCGACATCGGGACACGGGTCCGCGGACGCGGACGGACTCGGCGCACTGGAGACCAGCGCGCCGGTCGCCAGCGCCGCCAGTCCGACGAGCGCAGGCAGCCGACGCAGCGGGGCAAGCTTGCTCACTTCTTGAAGGCGTCTTTCACCTTTTCGCCGGCGTCCTTCAGGCTGGACTTCGCCTGGTCCGCCCGGCCCTCGTCCCTGGTTTCGTGGTCCCCGGTCGCCTTGCCGATGGCCTCCTTGGCCCGGCCGCCCAGGTCCTCGATCTTGTTCTTCAGCTTGTCCTCGTTACTCATGCCGGTGTGGCTACCCAGCAAAGGGAGCAGTTGAAACCCCGAGCCTGCCATCATGGTGGTTGTGAGCGCCGCGATCGTGGTGGCAGTGGTGGTGGGGCTGATGCTGCTCGGCATCGGCATGGTGATCAACCAGCTGCTGCGGCTGCGCAGGTACCTGAGGGACTCGCCGACCGCGCCACCGCCGGGACCCGAGCCCCCGGAGCCGCCCGGCTAGGGGCGGGCCGCCCTACAATCGCGCGGCGACCAAGTTCGCGGCCTGGGTCGTCATGCCGGACTGCACGTACGAGGCGTGGGCGAAGACGTTGATGTTGGAGCCATCCGAGCACGCCGGGTCGCCGGCGGCGCACATGTCGACGGTCTTCGCGGCGTACGGCGGGGCGATCGGCGGGAACACGGTGCCGGACAACCGATTCGCGAGGGCGCTCGTCGGGTTGCCGAAGACGGCGATCGCCGCGACGTGGTCGACCGCCCGGGGTGGCATGGCCGGCGTGGCCAAGTCGATCACGCCGGCACCCTGCGAAAACCCGCCGAGCACCATTCGGGTGTTGGGGCAGCGACCGATCATGTCCTGTACGTGGGCAACCAGGTCGTCGGCACCGTTCTGGGCGCTCGCGGCGAAGGCCTCGGTCGCGGGGTAGTTGACCGGGTAGACACCCATCGACCGCCCGGAAAGCTGGGGCCCGAGGGAGTCGATGAACGCCTGGCCCACACTGCCGACCCCCGGGGGCTGGCCGGTGCCGCGGGCGAACGCCACCTCGACGGCGGGGCAGGGGTCGGCATGAGCGGCCGGGTTGTCGAGCGCCCCGCCCAGCACCACCCAACTCGCCACGGCCACAACGGCAACGACGATGCGCTTCACACTCATCGCTTCATGCTGACACAGGCGTTCCCACGGGGCAGCGTCAGCGGAAGGTCGGTGTAGGTGACGATGCCCGGCGGCGCGGCGACAACGGCCGGGATCGCGTTGATCGCGGGCATCGCGGTCATGATGTGGCCGAGGTCCATGAACTCCTCGATCGTGGTGGCCTCGAAGTAAGGCGGCGGCAGGAAGCCGACCTTGGTGGTGACCGTCGGCTGCCCGTCGATCTGGATGACCCAGCCGTCCTGGTCGATCTTCCAGTCGGGCTCGAGCGTCTGGCCCTTGCGCCACCGGACGTTCAGGTCGATCAGGGTGGTGTCGCCGACGATGCCCTGCCAGCTGATGTACACCCCCGCCACGCACCCGGCGGGGATGGTCCAGGACGCCATCTCGAGGTCGGCCGTGGTCTGGGCGAACTCGGCCACGCACTTGACGTCGTCGAGTTCGACGCCCAGCGCGTCGCCCACCAGCCGGACGGCCTCGCCGAAGATGGCCGTGCCCTTCGCCGCCATCGCCTGCAGCCCCGGGTGGTCGATCGGCTGCCCGAAGCCCACCGGCCTCTCGGTCTCCGGTGAGTCGTAGAACGTGGTGTCGGCGGCCTCGTTGACCGTGACCTTGTCGATCCGGTTGCACACCATCGCCGACACGATGGCCAGCAGCTCGGCGAAACCCGGGCTCACCCCGGACCCGAAGATGGTGGCGCCGCCCTTCTCGCAGGCCTGAGCGATCTTGTCCCGCCCGTCGCCGAGGTTGCCCCCGGTGATGAAGGACGCCGTCGTCACCACGTTGACGCCCGCGGACAGGATGCGGACCAGCTCGTCGACGTCGATCCACATCGGGTTGTAGACCACGCAGTCGGGTTTCAGCGCGAGCAGCGCGCCGACGTCGTTGGTGGCCGCCACGCCCAGCGGCGCGATCCCGACGAGGTCGCCGGCGTCGCGGCCGACCTTCTCGGCCGACCACGCATAGCAGCCCACCAGTTCCAGCGTGGGGTTGGCGACGACCGACTTCAGCGAACTCTTGCCGACGTTGCCGGTGTTCCACTGAACCACTCGATAGGTGTTTGGCACTCGCTCAGCATAGGGAATGGGTGCTGCCGTTAGTAGGCGGATTCGGCGGCCAGGATCTCGGCGAGGTAGGCGTCGACGGCCGGCCGGTCCAGCCGTGCCCGCGCCCAGCGCCGCACGCGCTCCCGGGTTTCGGCCGACTCCATCGTCACGGCCCCGACAAGGACCGACGTCGCCGACCAATCGTGGTTCCATGCCGCCGATTCCGTGAGCGGACGTTGGGTGCCGTCGGCCAGGGCGAGGGTCGCGCGGCCGCCGGCGTCCAGCGCGCCCGCGCCGGAGATGCTCCCGGAGGTCAGCCGCACCGCGACGCCGGTGGGCGCGTCCGGGCCGATGACCGCCACCCGCACGCGGGCGACGACCTCCGTTCCGGCCGCCTCCACCGTCCAGTCGACGGTGTCCTCGCCGGCGTCGAAGATGCCTGGCGGAACGCCACCCCAGTTGACGGACGCGACGCCGTCGGCGATCGGGGCCGCGGCGCGCGGGCCCGCGCCCGCGCCGGCGGCCAGGGCGTAGTCGTCTCGGCGTCCACTCGACGGCACCCAAAACGGCTCCGAATCATCAAGGGCGGCAGACAGTTCGGGCCAGCCGGGGCCGTCCACCCCGACCTCGTCGGCCAGCGCGGCGCCGGCCCGGATCAGGTCCAGCGCCCGCGGGTCGCCTTCCGCGGCGTGCCCGGCCAGGGCGGCGGCGTGCGGCGCCAGCAGGTCCGCGACATCGGAATCGAAGGTGTCGTCGGCGAAGAAGCCCTGCGCGCCCGCGGTCAGCACCGCGACCTCGAGATCCAACAGTGCGCGGTCCAGCCCGACGATGCCCTCGTGCCGGCTGGCCGGCCACCAGCGCCGCAGCCAATGGCCGACGGCCAGCCTGCGGAGCGTCTCCAGCGAGCCCGGCAGGATGTCCACGCCGGCGAGGTCGACGCCGCGCGGTTCGTCCGCCGACGCCACCGCGGAAGCCAGCGCGACATGGCCGGATTCGCCGACCACCCGCCAAAGCCAGTCGGCGCGGCCGACATCGGTGAACGTGATGTGCGGGGCGGCGCCGTCGGGCTCGCCCGGTGCGTCCAGGGTCCACGACAGCACCGCGCCACTGACCTCCAGCACCGCGGCCAGCGGCGTGGCCTCGCTGGCGGGTCCGGTGCTCCACAGCCCCGAATCGGCGACCAATCTCATCCGGCCACCTGCAGTTCCAGCATCGCCTTGATCCGCTGCCGGTGATCGAGGCTCACCGACCGCGCCACGCCCTCGAGCAGCGACCGCACGTCATCGACGTCGTCGCAGGGCTCCTGCCACACGTCGCGGCCGTGCAGCCGCGCCCACAGCCGGCTCAGGTAGGGCTGCGCGTACGTGGCGAGGTCGTCGACCACCTGCCGTTGGCGCGGATGGATCGGGCCGCCCTCGGCGAGGTAGCGCCGGGCGTGCAGCACATAGGCCTCCTTGCGCAGCCGCGCCTGGATCTGCGCCGCCAGGGCATAGCGGCCGGCGGCGGACGGGTCCAGCGGGGCCAGCTCGACCGCGACCTCGATGCCCGCCACGAGAGTGGCCTGCTTGTCCTCGGCCAGCAACCCCCACGGCGCGCAGGCCCGGTCGACCTCCTCCTCGCACAGCAAGGGGATATCGGGCAGCGCGTCGCGGTCCAGCGCGCGGCGCAACGTCGCACGCACCCGGTCCACCACGCTGCGGTCCAGCGGGCGGTCGCCGTCGGCGCCGCCGACCACCTGCGGGGGCCGTTGCGGCGCAACCGCGCTCAAGCCCAGACCCACGATTGACCACGGCAGCTCCGCCGCCTGGACCCGGGCCAACGCCCCCAGGTTGTACGGGGTGGCGTCGGCGATCATCGCCGACCAGACGCGTTGCCGGGCCGTCGCGGTGCGGTGGCTGTTGGCCGGTCCGAGCACGGTGGCCAGCTCCGCCAGGAACGGCTCGATGACGGTGTCACCGGCGGCCCGCACGTCGCGCCAGCTGCGGTCGAGCTGGTCGGCCAGCTTGGCGACCGCTTCGGGATCGGCCACGTACCGGTGCAGCACCTCGATCGCGGTGCGGTCGCGACCCTGGTGAATGTCGGCCAGAACCGCGGCCGCCGTCTCGCGATCCTGCGGTGCCGGTGGGCCTTTCGTCACCGCGAGCTCGAAGCACACGGGGAAGTACAGTTCCTGGGCGTTTCCGCTGCGGATGCGTTGCCTGCGGCGCTCCTGTTTGAGAGCCTCGAACCATGCTGCGGCCGAACGTAATTCGTCGGCACTGGCGACAATCAGGTCACGCATGGCCGCGGCGGTCTCGGGCGCGACGACGGGGGCGGAGTATTGCGGGTTCGAGCGCAGCCGAAGCACCAGCGGATCGATGATGCGTTTGACGGTGCGGGTCAACGGCCCGCCGTCGTCGCTGCTGAGCACCTCCACGCCGGGGCCGATCGCCCGCCAGGCCGCGTCGATCACCGACCGGCGAGGCTGGCCGACCGCGACGGCCAGCTGCGAATCCGCGCTCATCTGCACAGAATAGGGGCATCGCGCGAAGCGCGGCAGCGGAAAACTTGGGTTCGGTAGCCTGCCGGCCGTCCCACCCTGGGCGCATGAAGAAGCTGTTGGCACTGGTGCACCGGCTCGGCCGTCCGCGGACCCGGGGCGCCGCGGACGCCGCGGTCGGGGTCGGCACGGTCCGCACGGTCGCGCGTCAGGTGTTCATCGAGGTGGTCGCGGTGTCCGGGGAGACGTTCATCGGCAAGTTGGCGCGCTGCGGTGAGGATTTCGATGTGTCGATGCTGCGCCCCGGCCTGGTCGTCCTGGTGGCGTTCGATCCCGCTGCGCGCGAAGAGCTTTCGTTGCCCGACGACGTGCTGGCGGTGCACGCGGCGTTCGTGGGGTCGCGGTGAGCGCTAGCGCGCGCCGTCCACGGCGAAACTGACCACCGCGGCCCAGTACAGCGGGCTGGCCGTCGCGTCGCCGTCGCGCCAGCGCCGCATCCGGTCGCGCTGCCAGCGGTTCACCGCGCAGCCGGCGTCGGTCTCGGCGTCGTGGGCGCGGTCCACGGCGGCCACGATGTCGGCCATCGGATCGGCGGCCGCCTGGGCGAATTGGCGATACGCGGCGGTGGTGGGCAGCGACCAGAGGGTGGCCGTCACCAGCTGTGCGCCGCCCAGGATCGTCGCCGCCACTAGCCCGGTGGCCTCGTCGAATCGATAGTCCCCGCCCGACCCGCACGCGAGCAGGGCCACCCGCGGCGGCATCGGCAGTTGCAGGGCCATCAAATCCGAGGCGGTCAGGGGGCGGTGATCACCGATCGGGTCGGCGTCGCCGGGGACCTCTGCGGTGTCGGCGAGGTGCAGCGCGGCGCGATCCGCCTGGCCGTCGGCTGAACTCGCGTGCCCGACGTAGAGCAGCCGGCTCGGGGCCTGGGCGAGCAGCTTGGCCAGCCACGTGCGATCGGCGTCCCGGCGGCGGAACAGGTCGATGGCGGCGGCCGGGGATTCAATCACCGGCAGCACGGGCCGGTGCCGAAGCAACTCGGTGAAGTGCCGCGCCAACGGGGTCTCGGGGGACGGCCTGCCGAGCACCGAACCCAGCGCGGAGTCCGGGCGCTGCCCCGGCACCCGGGGGTCGAGGACCAGCAGCGGCGGGCCGGCCTTCCTGGCTTCCCACGCCGCCGGGACGCGCGGTGAGTGCACGATGTTCGGCGGCACCGCCATCAGGACGTCGACCATTTCCATCAGCCGGTGGCCGTCGGTGTGCTGAGCGATGTCGGCGAGCTGCCAGGGGATCCGGGCCGCGGCGCGGCCGCTGGCGGTGATCGCCTCCTGACGGGCGCGCACCAGTTCCTCCTTGCTGGGCCCCGATTTGGGCAGCGCCAGCAGCCCCCACGGGACCCGCGCCAGCCGCGCGCTGGGCGAGACGAACAGCACCGCGCGCGGCGTGGCGACGCACTCGGTCAGCAGCTGCCAGCCGGGGGCGCCGATCAGCAACACCCCGAGGATGTAGGCGAGCGTCAGCTCGGCCTCCGCCGCCGCGAACGGACCGGTGGTCAGGGCGCGTTCGATCGCGTCCCGCCGGTCCTCGGAGCCGTGCGGCTCCGGCAAGGCATTCGCCAGCTCTTCCAGCGCGGCGAGCAGCAGCGGCTCTTCGATGACCCAGTTGACGGTTCGCGACGGCTGCCCGACGATCCGCAAGCTGGCGTAGGTGGCGATCCCCACGTCGGCGTACCGCAGGATCAGGGTGGTCCGGCCGGCGCTCACGGCCAGGTCGACCAGGCGGGCTCGGCCGCCGTGACGTCGCGGCCATAGCGCTGCTGCGCGAGCGCGCGATAGTGGCTCAGGATCGGCCCGGCGTCGGGCTGCATGCGCAACGGCGGCAGCGGCCCGAGCCGGGTCAGCGATGCGCCACCGGGAGGCGACGAGCCGGCCGCCGCCAGCGCCGGGTCCGGCTCCAGCTCGGTGTCGACGGGGATTGGCGCCGTGGCCGTCGAAGCCCATTCGCCGGCCTGTGGCCGCTCGGCGCCCGTACCGAACGTCCCTCGCGCGCTGTGGTATTCGACCAGCTCACTGATCAGTTCGGTGTTCTCCCATTCCCAGGCGACGGCGAAGGCGCCGGCCAGGACCGGCGCCGCGATGCTGCGCGCCCATCGTGATCGCGCGTCGGCGTCGGCGATCGAATACCGCACCGAGTCGACCGCGAGGGCCGCCGGCACCTTGAGTTCGGCGGCCTGCTGCAGTTTGGCCATGCCGCGCCAATACTTTTCGGTGCCGATCTCGCCGTGCAGGATGCCGAGTCCCTGCGCCTGCCGCGCCTCGGTCTCCTGCAGCGTCTCGTCGGGATCGCCCGAACTGTCGAAACCCAGGTCCGCCAACGCGTCCGCGCGCCACACCGTGCCCAGATGGTTGTCCAGCAGCGCGTACTGCAGCCAGCTGCTGCGCGGCGACGAGTCGAGCAGTTCGCGGGCCTGGGCGATCAGTTCGACCGCGTCGGCGAAGCGGCTCCAGAAGATCGCGATCCAGCTGCGCTGCAACAAGATACGGTGCAGGTACAGCGGCTTTCCCAATTCCCGCCAGTGCCGTTCGGCGTGCTCCCAGCACTCGTCGGCGGCCTCCAGCGCCCCCGCCCCCAGCCGGGCGAGGCCAAGGTACAGCCAGCAGCGGGCGACGTCGTGCGCGCGGGCGTGGCGGGCGATCACGGGGTAGGCCTCCGACACCAGCCGCTCGGTGCCGGCGTGGTCGCTCGCCGCCCAGCACGCCGTCGCCCGCTCCAACTGCGCTCGCGCCGTGGACAGTGCCCAACCGTTGGCCTGGGCGCGGGCTTCCGCGCGCCGTAACCAGGGATCGGCCTCCGACAGCCGGCCGGTCTCGACGCAGAACCTGCCGTAGCCGATGCCGGCGACCACCCGAACGTGGTCCGCGGCCTCACCCTTGCCGGCATGGTCTTCGACGGCGCGAACCACGTTGTCCCACAGCGGGACCGACCGGACATGCAGGTCGTCGTCGCACAGCGCGGTCGCGCACAATACCGCCGCATGGATGCGCAGTCGCGCGTGTTCGTCCGCCAGCGACGGAAAGTCCGTGTCGGATTCGTCATTCAGCACCGCCAGCGCGGCCGCCGCGCCCTCGTGGTCCCCGATCGCCGCGGCCAGGCCGGCTTGCAGGAACCGAGCCCGCCGCGAGTACCGCCGGATCATCTGCGCGATGCCGGCGTCGCCGGGCATGCCCGCGTAGATCGCCACGCAGTCCTCGATGCGCCGAATGGATTCGCGCACCCCGTCATTCGCGCCGCGGCCGAGGTAGATCTCGCCCAGCTGGGCGAGGACTTCCAGCATCAGATCGTCGCGGTCCTCCCGCTGTATGCGCGGAATCAGGGACAGCAACAGGTCGCGGGCCCCGGCTTCGTCGGACGCGAACGCCAGGCGGCGCGCGTTGTCCAACTCCTCGGGGATCGACACGGCTGCATCATAAGTCCGCCGATGTCGTCCCGACATGCGAAAGCGGCGAGCGGCGGACGCGTGGTTCAGGCACGTCCGCCGCCCGGCCGCAACCATCAGCCGCAGGTCACCTTGATGTTGAAGTCCTTGGTGATCATTCCGGCCATCGGGTTCTTCAGGTCGGCGCCCTGCGCCTGGCCCGTGATGGTGTAGGTCTTACCGTCCACCGCCACGTCGGCCGAACCGACCTTCGCGCCCATGTTGTTGCTGACCGACAGGGCGTTGCCGTCGACGACCATCGCCAGCGACTCGACCTTCGGGGTGGCCTCGTCGGTCATCACGACCGCCAGCGCCTGCCGCCCGCCGCCGGAACCGCTGCCGATGTCGATCTTGCCGCCCGTCCGGACGCACGTCACCGAGGCCGGGTCCAGGCCCGCCAGGTCGGCGCCGCCGACCTTGACCTGGGCGCCGCCGCCGTGGGCGACGCTGGGGGCCGTGCTGGATGCCGGGCTGGTCGTGTGGCCGCCGCTGGAGCACCCCACCAGCACCGATGCGGCGCCCAGTGTCCCAATCGCAGCCGCGAGAAGACGTTTCACTTCCGGTTCCCTTCCTTCATGCGCCGCCCCGATGGCGTCGCCATGGCGCAAGTACAGGACGCCGGATTCGCTACCGATCCCAAATTCGGCGGCGCCGAGCCGGTAGGCTGCGTCGAGGTCGGCGCTGAGGAAGGGAGACACGCGATGCTGAGCGTGAAGTGGCTGGAAAAGCCTGAGGCCCATGACTTTCCGGCGGCGGCCGACTACCTCACCATGCTCGCGGACGCGAACACCGTCAAGAAGGTCCTCAAGAAGCTGAAGGCCGGAACGGTCACGCACAGGAAGGCCAAAGACATCCTGCGCGCGGCGCAGCTGGGACTGTTGCCGCCCGACAACCCCCACGTCGCCGCCGACCTGACCAAAATCGAGAAAGGCCAACCGCTGTCGCCCATCCTGCTGGTGCGCGGCGACTTCGCGACCGGTGTCCCGCTACAGATCGCCGACGGCTACCACCGCGTGTGCGCGAGCTATCACACCGACGAGAACACCGACATCCCGGTCGTCATCGCGGCCGTGAGCCGCTGACCGGGAGGCGACCATGATCGACATCAAGACGGTGGGAACCGTTCAGGTGCTGACCCTGTCGTCGGGTCCCGTCAACGCCCAGGACGTCGAACTGCTCGACGAGCTGACCCTGGCGGTGCGTGACTTGGGGCGTTCGAACGCCGGCGCGCTGGTCGTCACCGGAGCCGGCCGGGCGTTCAGCGCGGGCGTCGACCTCAACCGGGTGGTGGAGGGCGGCTCCGGCTATACCGATCGGCTGGTCCCGGCGCTGTCCGCGGCGTTCGAGGCGATGTTCGCCTACCCGGGCCCGACCGTCGCCGCGATCAACGGCGCCGCCATCGCCGGGGGATGCGTGCTCGCGTGTGCCTGCGACCGCCGCCTGATCGGCCCGCAGGCGCAGATCGGGGCGGCCGAGGTGCGCGTCGGGGTGCCCTTCCCGGTCGCCGCGCTCGAGGTGATGCGCTACGCCTGCGGCGACGCCGCCGAGGAAGTGCTGCTGGGCGGGCTCAGCTACCGGGGGCCCGACGCCGTGGCCCGCGGGCTCGCCCACCGGGTGGTCACCGAGGACCTCGTGGAGGTGGCCCTGGCGGAGGCGTCCGATCTCGCCGGCATCCCGGCCGGCGCGTACCGCCAGACAAAAACCCAGCTGCGGGCCCCGACGATGGCGCGGATCCGCGAGGGCCGGGCTATCGACGACGAGGTCCGCCGGATGTGGGGCGCGGAGGAGACGCTGCACCGGATCGCCGCCTACGTCGAGCGACTGCGGCGACGCGGCTGATCAGTCCTCGTCGACGGCGTCTTCGACGGCCACGCCGCCCCGGGTGCGCCGCCGCATCCGATGCGAGCCCTTGCCCGTCGGGCGGCGGTTGCGCAGCCCGGCCTGTGCCGCTCCCGCGTCCTCGGACTCAGCGGGGGACGCGGCCGGCGCGGCCGCCGGCTCTTCCTCCGCGGCTTCGGAGCCCTCGGCCTTGACGGTCTCGGTCTCCTCCGGCTCTTCGGCCTCGGCTTCGGCGTCTTCTGCCTCGTCACCCTCGTTGCGGCGCCGGCGCTTCTTGGGCTTCTTCGCCTTGATCGGTTTCGGCGGTGGCGGCGGCAACTCGGCGACGAACGACAGGTAGAACGCGAAGAATCCCAGCAGCGCGATCGCGGCGGCTGCGCCGTAGATCGCGAACAGATACTGGCCGGCGGCGTCCAGGCTCAGCCAGATCTCGCTGATCGCCGTGCCGATGATCAGCACGCCCGCCAGCACGTGGCACACGATCGAGGCGACCCTGAGGTTCAGCGCCATCTGCGGCGTCCCCAGCTCCGGCTTGCGCACCCGCAACAGGTTGAACACCACCGGCAGGGCGGCCAGCGCGATCAGCGCACCCGCCGTGATCCGCAGCGCCGTCCCCAACGTCCGCGTGGTGTCACCCATCAGCTCCGGCCAGCGGGGCAGCACGAAGAAGAAGTAGAGGGCGCCGGCAGCGAGGGAGAACAGCAGGTGCCACGGCACGGCGATCTTGCGCCCCATACCCCTCCTCGTGCTGGTGAGTTCACGCCAGCCTAAAGGCGGCCAACCCGAATCCCAACCAATTCGTGCACGTCCGCATGGCGGACCAATTGCGGAGGATGCGGGATTTGAACCCGCGAGGGCTGTTAACCCAACCCGCGTTCCAGGCGAGCGCCATAGGCCACTAGGCGAATCCTCCGTGGCCATGGTAACCGAGGCCGCCGTAGCCGCCGCCACGCGCTCGGCGGCACCGTCGCGCCGGGTATTACACTCGCGATGGACCCCGCGCGGCGTCTATCCTGTGAACTCCCCCAGGGCCGGAAGGCAGCAAGGGTCAATGGGCTCTGTCGGGTGCGCGGGGTCCCCTATATCCATAGAGTGGCGACCCGCTTCGCCCGGCTCCGCCGCGCTTGCGATCGCACTAGGTTCGATCAGTGGCGACCCGCTGCGCCCGGCTCCGCCGCGCTTGCGATCGCCACTATGAGCAGCGAAAGGGCCCGTGGTGTCTTTCGATTCCCTCAGCCCCGAAGAGTTGGCGGCCCTGCACGCGCGCAACCAGCAGGACTACGCCGACCTGCAGGCCAAGAAGCTGGCCCTCGACCTGACCCGCGGCAAACCCGCGCCGGAGCAGCTCGACCTATCCAACCAGCTGCTGAGCCTGCCCGGCGAGGACTACCGCGACAGCGAGGGCACCGACACCCGCAACTACGGCGGCCTGCACGGGCTGCCCGAGCTGCGGGCCATCTTCGGCGAGCTGCTCGGCATCGGCGTGCCCAACCTGATCGCCGGCAACAACTCCAGCCTGGAGTTGATGCACGACCTGGTCGCCTTCTCGATGCTCTACGGCGGTGTCGACTCCCAGCGCCCCTGGAAGGACGAACCGAGCGTCAAGTTCCTGTGTCCCGTTCCCGGCTACGACCGGCACTTCGCGATCACCGAGACGATGGGCATCGAGATGATCCCGGTGCCGATGCTGGCCGACGGCCCCGACGTCGACCTGATCGAGGAGCTGGTCGCCGTCGACCCCGCCATCAAGGGCATGTGGTCCGTGCCGGTCTTCGGCAATCCCACCGGCATCACCTACTCGTGGGAGACGGTGCGCCGGCTGGTCCAGATGCGCACGGCGGCGCCCGACTTCCGGCTGTTCTGGGACAACGCGTACGCGGTGCACACCCTGACGCACGAGTTCATCCGCCAGATCGACGTGCTGGGGCTTGCGGCCAAGGCCGGCAACCCCAACCGGCCCTATGTGTTCGCGTCCACCTCCAAGATCACCTTCGCCGGTGCGGGCGTGAGCTTCCTCGGCGGCTCGCTGGGCAACATCGCGTGGTACCTGCAATACGCGGGGAAGAAGTCGATCGGCCCGGACAAGGTCAACCAGCTGCGGCACCTGCGCTTCTTCCGCGACGCCGACGGGGTGCGCCTGCACATGCTGCGTCACCAGCAGATCCTGGCGCCGAAATTCGAGCTGGCGCTGGACATCCTGGACAAGCGGCTGAGCGACTCCAAGATCGCGTCCTGGACCGAACCTCAGGGCGGTTACTTCATCAGCCTCGACGTGTTGCCCGGAACGGCGCGCCGGACCGTGGCCCTGGCCAAGGACGCCGGCATCGCCGTGACCGAGGCGGGAGCGTCCTTCCCGTACCGAAAAGACCCGGAGGACAAGAACATCCGGATCGCGCCCACCTTCCCGTCGCTGCCCGACCTGCGCGACGCGGTCGACGGGCTGGCCACCTGCGCGCTGCTGGCGGCGTCGGAGTCGCTGCTCGTCTCCGCCGCATCCAGCGTGAGCTGACGGCTTTCTGTGTGCGCTGAGGGCGGAGAATCTGGCGAAATCCCACCCTGGACGCACGCCCAAAGCCTTGCCCGCACACTCGAAGCCGCTGATGCACCCTCAAAAGCCGCCGCGCTTTAGTCACCACGTTTTCGGTCCGACGTTTCCCCGCAAGCGGGAGGTGCCCCACAGCGGGCCCTGCCAGCCGAGCTCTGGTCGGCCGGCGCCGGTAGCCTGCTGAGCGTGGCCCTCTACCGCAAGTACCGACCGGCAACCTTCGCCGAGGTGGTGGGGCAGGAGCACGTCACCGAGCCGCTGTCGATCGCCCTGGAAGCCGGCCGGATCAACCACGCCTACCTGTTCTCCGGTCCGCGCGGCTGCGGCAAGACGTCGTCGGCGCGCATCCTGGCCCGGTCGCTGAACTGCGCCCAGGGGCCGACGGCCACCCCGTGCGGCGTCTGCGAGTCCTGCACGGCGCTGGCTCCGAACGCCCCCGGCAGCATCGACGTGGTGGAGCTGGACGCAGCCAGCCACGGCGGCGTGGACGACACGAGGGAGCTGCGGGACCGCGCGTTCTACGCGCCGGCGCAGTCGCGCTACCGGGTGTTCATCATCGACGAGGCGCACATGGTGACCACCGCGGGGTTCAACGCGCTGCTCAAGATCGTGGAGGAGCCGCCCGAGCACCTCATCTTCATCTTCGCCACCACCGAGCCGGAGAAGGTGCTGCCGACGATCCGCTCGCGCACCCACCACTACCCGTTCCGGCTGCTGCCGCCGAAGACCATGCGGTCGCTGATCGGGCGGATCTGCGAGCAGGAGGGCGTCGCGGTCGACGACGCGGTGTTCCCCCTGGTGATCCGCGCCGGCGGCGGCTCCCCGCGCGACACGCTGTCGGTGCTCGATCAGCTGTTGGCGGGTGCCGAGGGCGCCCACGTGACGTACCCGCGGGCGCTCGGGCTGCTCGGCGCCACCGACGTCGCGCTGATCGACGATGCCGTGGACGCCCTCGCGGCGGGCGACGCCGCCGCGTTGTTCGGTGCGGTGGAGTCGGTGATCGATTCCGGCCACGACCCGCGGCGCTTCGCCACCGACCTGCTGGAGCGGTTCCGCGACCTCCTTCTCATGCAGGCGGTTCCCGACGCGGTCAGCCGCGGGGTGGTGGATGCGCCGGAGGACGTGCTCGACCGCATGCGTGACCAGGCGACCCGCCTGGGGCCGGCCACCCTGACCCGCTACGCCGAGGTCGTGCAGGCCGGACTCGGCGAGATGCGCGGCGCGACGGCCCCCCGCCTGCTGCTCGAAGTCGTCTGCGCGCGGCTGCTGCTGCCCTCGGCCAGCGACACCGAGTCGGCCCTGCTGCAGCGCGTCGAGCGGATCGAGACCCGCCTCGACATGTCCATCCCCGCCTCGGAGGCGGCCGCCGCGCACCCGCCGCACCCGGCGGTGGCCACGCCGGCGCGGCCGCGCAGGGAGCCGGCCCCGCCCAAGGAGCACGTCCCGCCCAGGTCCGCTCCGCCCGTTCCCAGGCCGGAGGCGGTCCCCGAACCGGTCCCGGCGCCCCCGGCGCCCGAACCGGCCGCCGCGCCGATCGCCGAACCGGCCGCCGCCGCGGGCGAACTCAACGCGGCCGCCGTGCGAACCATGTGGCCCACGGTGCGCGACAAGGTGCGCCAGCGCAGCCGCACCACCGAGGTCATGCTGGCGGGTGCCACCGTCCGCGCCCTCGAGGAGAACACGCTGGTGTTGACGCATTCGTCGGCGCCGCTGGCCAAGCGGCTGTGCGAACAGCGCAACGCCGACGTCATCGCCGAAGCGCTCAAGGACGCGCTGGGCGTCAACTGGCGGGTGCGCTGCGAGGTCGGCGCCGCCGCCCCGGTCGAGTCGGCGCCCCCGCCCACGCGGGTCGAGGAGCCGGCGCCCGACGTGGCCCGGCGCGACGACGAAGAGGAACACATGCTCGCCGAGGCCGGACGTACGGAGGCGTCGGGGCCGCGGCGCGATCCGGAGGAGGTCGCGCTGGAGCTGTTACAGAACGAGCTGGGCGCGCGCCGGATCGACGGGGGCTAGTGGGCTAGGGCGTCCACCACGGCCGCAGCGGCAGCTGGTCGTCGCCCCGGCAATCGACGTTGGCCGCCAGCACGTGGTGCAGTTGCAGGTTGTTCTGCTCGAACGCCACCCGCGAGGCCGCCATGTAGAGACCCCAGACCTTGGCGGTGGCCAGCCCGACCTCCTCGACCGCTTCGTCCCAGTGCTCGACCAGGTTGCGGCACCAGTCCCGCAGCGTCATCGCGTAGTGATGTCGGAAGTTCTCCTCGTGCAGCACCTCGAACCCGACGTCCTGCACCTCGGTGATGATGCGCCCGGAACCGGTGAGCTCCCCGTCGGGGAAGACATACCGGTCGGTGAAGCCACCCGCGAACGAGGTCGACTTGTTGTCGTGGCGGGTGATGCAGTGGTTGAGCAACAGGCCGCCGGTGCGCAGCCTGGACTTCAGGAACCCGAAGTAGGCCGGGTAGTTCTTGACGCCGATGTGTTCTGTCAACCCGATCGAGGACACGGCGTCGAAGCCGCGCTCGCCGATGTCGCGGTAGTCCGAATGGCGGACCTCGGCAAGGTCGGTGAGCCCTTCGTCTTCGATCGCTCGCTGCGCCCACTTCGCCTGCTCACCCGAGAGGGTGGCACCGATCACCCGGACCCCGCGTCGCGCGGCGAAGCGCACCATGCCGCCCCAGCCACAGCCGACGTCGAGCAGCCGGTCGCCCGGTTGCAGCCGCAGCTTTTCGAAGACCAGCCGGTACTTGTTCTCCTGGGCCTCTTCCAGCGTCGCGTCGGCGTCGGGATAGACCGCGCACGTATAGGTCATCGACGGGCCGAGCACCCATTCGTAGAAGGTGTTGGACACGTCGTAGTGGTGATGGATCGCCTCGGCGTCGCGGGTCTTGGTGTGCATGAGCCCGTCGGCGATCCGGCGCCACCGCGGCGGGGTCTCCTGCGGCGGCGGGGGGATCGGCACCAGCCGCTCCAGACCCATCGAACGCACCACGTTGGCGAGCACCCGCGCGGGCGGCCGCTTGAACTGGACGCGGTCGGTCAACGTCTTGAGCAGTTGGTACGGGTCTCCGGGGTGGACGCCGTACAGGTCCAGGTCGCCCGCCACGTACGCGCGGGCGAGGCCGAGTTCGCCGGGAGCGGTCGCCAGGTAGGTGGCGCCCCGCGGGGTCCGAAGGTCAAGGCCCAGTTCGGCATCCTTGTTGCCCGCGATGCTGCCGTCGTAGGCGGTGAACTTCAACGGATGCCGCCCGGTCGCGGCGAAGACCGCCAGGATCTCCGCCATGCTCATTTTTCCGGTGGTGGCGCGGTGGGGTTCTTGGGTGGTCGTCATCGCCGCTGTACCGCCTTTGCATAGAGGTCGAGGAGACGGGAATCGGGATCATAGGTCTTCTTGACGGTGTTGTAGGCCTCGCCGCCGTACAACTCGTCGAACTCCTCGCGGGTGTAGTAGGAGTCGGAATACAGCGACTTGTGCCCGTCGAGTCCGCTCACCTTCGCTTCGATCGTCCGATTGGTTTCACCTTCCGTGGCGCCCGCCGGCACCGAGGACCAAAACCCGACGTTGACGTACGTGTGGTCCGGCCGCATCGGATACAGCGGCCAGCCCTCGTCGTCGCGCAACCGCAGCGGGCACAGCCAGATCGGGGTGATGGGCACGTTGTCCAGGAACCACTCCAGGAACTCGCAGGTCCGTTCGACCGGCACCTCGACGTCTTGCACCACCCGCTCCCGCGGCGGCCGGCCGTTGCGCTTCTCGATCCGGTCCGCGACACCGAAGCGCTGGTCCATGGCGACGAGCTTCGAGTAGACGCTGCTGCGCCGGTAGCGCCGCGGCCACCACCGCCGTATCCGGGGGTTCTGCACGCCGAACGCGCGCGAGCACCAGAACCAGTCGGTGTCCCAGCGCCAGAAGTAGTCGTGCGTCGTCAGCCGGTCGTCCTTGGTGGCTTCCACACCAGGGGAATCGTGCCGGATCGACTGGTAGTAGATGTCCTTCCCGGTGTAGTCGCTGACCGGGCCCGGGGTGGTGGTTCGCCGGCCGATGCACAGGTAACTCTCGTCGGCGCCGAACACCACCCCGTCGAGATAGTCCACCGGGGTGCCGACCTGCCCGCCGGTGTCGATGATGCGTTCCATCGCCGCGATCAGCGCCGGCAGCGAGCGGAACCGGATGTGCCGCAACGCCACGAACGGCGCGACGGGCTCCAGCTCGATGCGCAGCCGGGTCGAATAACCAAGCGTGCCATAGGAATTGGGGAAGGCGCGGAACAGGTCGGGATGCTGGGTGCGCGACGCGGTGAGTAATTCGCCGGCGCCGGTGAGGATGTCCATCTCCAGCACCGATTCGTGCGGCAGGCCGTTGCGGAACGACGCCGACTCGATCCCCAGGCCGCTGGCCGCACCGCCGAGGGTGATGGTCTTCAGTTGCGGGACGACCAGCGGCGACAGGCCGTACGGCAACGTCGCCGCGACCAGATCTTCGTAGGTGCACATGCCGGCCACGTCGGCGGTGCGGGATTCGGGATCGACGCTCAGCACGCCGGTCAGCCCCGACGTGTCGAGGCCAGGGGAGTCGCGTTTAGCGCGGGCGCGGAACAGGTTTGAGGTCGGCTTGGCGAGCCGGACGGCGGACGTTGCGGGGATGGATCGATAACTCGCCATCAACCGGTCAACGCCCGACTTGTGCGCCGAGAGTGCAGATCCTGAGGCAGGCACCACATATACCCTAGTCTTCGACCACAGCCCGTGCACCCGCGCGCGGGCGGCATAGCTTCAGGAGTTTGTCTTGGGACAGGTGAGTGCTGCCAGCACGATTTTGGTCAATACCGAGCCGGCCGCCACCCTGGCGGCCGTCGCGGACTATCAGACGGTGCGCCCGAAGATTCTGTCCCCTCAGTACAGCGACTACCAGGTGTTGCAGGGTGGCCAGGGCGCGGGCACGGTGGCCAAATGGAAGCTGCAGGCGACCAAATCCCGAGTCCGCGACGTGCAGGTCGACGTCGACGTCGCCGGCCACTCCGTCATCGAGAAGGACGCCAACTCGTCGATGATCATCAACTGGACGGTGGCCCCCGCCGGACCCGGGTCCAGCGTCACCGTGAAGACCACCTGGACCGGTGCGGGCGGCATCAAGGGGTTCTTCGAGAAGACCTTTGCGCCGTTGGGGCTGAAGAGGATTCAGGGCGAGGTGCTGGCCAACCTGAAGAACGAATTGGAAGGCTCGGCCTAACTAGCGCGCCTGGCCCTGCGAGGCCAGGAAGCCGGCGACGCCGCGGACCATCGCGTCGGCGTACTTCTGCCTGCCCTCGGCCGACTCCATCAGCGCCGAATCCGCGGGGTTCTTCATGTTGCCGCACTCGACCAGGATGGACGGGTACTGCGCCAGGTTCAGGCCGGTCAGGTCCGAGCGCCCGTACAGCCCACCCTGGCCGATGTAGTTGGCCGGTGGGATGCCGGAGGCCTGCATCTGGTCGCGCATGATCCGCGCGTACTGCACCGACGGCCCGGCCTGCACCTGGTTGAGCGGCGGGGCCGAGTAGTTGACGTGGAATCCGCGGCCCGACGCCGGCCCCCCGTCGGCGTGGATGCTCAGGACCGCGTTGGGGTGCAGCGCGTTGGCCATGTTGGCGCGCTCGTCGACGCACGGCCCCAGCCCGGTGTCGTTCCCGCGCGCCATCGCGGTCCGGACGCCCAGGGCGTTCAACTCCTGGCGGACCCGCAGCGCGGTGTCCCAGGTGAAGGTGTGCTCCGGATAGCCGCTGTTGGTCGACGTCCCGCTCGCCTGGCAGTCCTTGGTGCCGCCGCGGCCGGTGGGCACCTGACGGCTGATGGACGCGTCGTTGGCGCCGTTGTGGCCGGGATCGATGAAGACCACCATCCCGGCGATGTTGGAGGGGACACCCCACGCGGCCGGGGTGATCGCGGTCGAAGCGGCGACCAGCACACCGATGACCAACCTGACGCCGACACGCCTGCTCACTCGTAGGTCCACGGCGCAAAGGTAGCCTCGCGCGGTCTACGCTGGGTGTTTCGAATCGCCGGACACCCGCAGGCGAAACCAACTCGAGACCAAGATGCGAGGGGACTGTCATGCAACCCGGAGGCGACATGTCGGCGCTGCTGGCCCAGGCGCAGCAGATGCAGCAGAAGTTGATGGAAGCCCAGCAACAGCTCGCCAACGCCGAGATCCACGGGCAGGCCGGCGGGGGCCTGGTCAACGTGACGGTCAAAGGCAGCGGCGAGGTGGTCGCGGTGCGGATCGATCCCCAGGTCGTCGACCCCGGGGACGTCGAGACGCTGCAGGACCTGATCGTCGGCGCCATGGCCGACGCCTCCACGCAGGTCACCCGCATGGCGCAGGAACGGCTGGGCGCGCTGGCCGGCGGCTTGGGCGGCCCGCCCCCGGGCCAGCCTCCGGCCCCGGCGCCGGAGCTCTAGACACTCCGCCGACATGTTTGAAGGACCCGTCCAGGATTTGATCGACGAGCTCGGCAAGCTGCCGGGCATCGGGCCCAAGAGCGCGCAACGCATCGCGTTCCACCTGTTGTCCGTCGAACCCCCGGACATCGACCGGCTGACCGCCGCGCTGGGGAAGGTCCGCGACGGCGTGCGGTTCTGCGCGGTGTGCGGCAACATCTCCGACAACGAGCGCTGCCGGATCTGCTCAGACCCCCGCCGCGACGGCTCCCTGGTGTGCGTCGTCGAGGAGCCGAAGGATGTCCAGGCCGTCGAGCGCACCCGCGAGTTCCGCGGCCGCTACCACGTGCTGGGCGGTGCGCTGGATCCGCTCTCCGGGGTGGGGCCCGAGCAGCTGCGGATCCGCGAGTTGCTGAGCCGGATCGGGGAGCGGGTCGACGACGTGGACATCGCCGAGGTGATCATCGCCACCGACCCCAACACCGAGGGCGAGGCGACCGCCACCTACCTGGTGCGGATGCTGCGCGATATCCCCGGGCTGACCGTGACGCGGATCGCCTCCGGCCTGCCGATGGGCGGCGACCTGGAGTTCGCCGACGAACTGACGCTGGGCCGCGCCCTCGCCGGCCGCCGGGCGATGGTCTGACGCACAGCCCGTCAGGAAGCTCTCGGTAGGGATAGGTGACCGTCAAATTTGATAGCGCATGCGCTATCAAATCCGGCGTTGACCACATGCCTGGAGCGCGGTCGCACACGGACCGTCACGCGGTCACGACAGCGAAGTTGTCGCTGGTGGCCCACGCCTGCTCGAAGGTCGTCAGCGCTACCTGCTCGTCCCGGCCGGCCTTGATGCCGCTGTCGTTGAGGTGCACCACCCGAGCCGTGGTGTCGATGCCGGTGACGACGACGAAGTGGTTCTCCCGGGTGCGGTTGCCGGGTTCGTCCCAGATGATCTTGTCGTTGAGTCCGACGATCACCCGCTGGCCCCGGTCCAGGTCCTGAGCCAGGGCATCGGTGTCGGTGTGCACCCCGGTGGCCGGTATGCCGTAGTGCGCCAGCAGCACCGCCAGGTCGCTGTTGCTGGTCCTGCCGCCGGGGCGGTAGATCGGCCCGGAATGGCTCACGCTGGGGATGTTGCCGGCGGCGGCCGTGATCTCGTCCTCGGTGGGTTGGTGGTCGCTGAGCTGGCCGATCACGTCGGCCACCGCCATTTCCCCGCAGTCCAAATCCTGTTGCTGGTAGCGCCAGTAGGGCGCGGCGGCGGCCGGGTCGCCGTGCATCCCGTCGCGGGCGGCGTGGGCGGGGCCGGCGAGCGCGACGGCCACCGCGGCGGCCGCGCCGAGCGCCATGGCGATCTTGGTGCTGGTGTCTGCCATGGGCCAAGGCTGAGCGACGGCCCTCAAAGGATCCTTGGGGTCGGGGGACCGTCGTGGAGCAACGGGAACGAGTGGCCGGCCGTCAGCGGGCGGCCAGTCGCTCCCGGCGCAGCAGGTCGACCTCCGGGAGCTGCAGCGGCGCGAGATCGCCCACCACCTTGCCGAGCAACAGGTCGGCCAGCTCCGGGTTGCGGGCCAGGCATGGGCCGTGCATGTAGGTCGCGACCACGCTTCCCTGCACCGCGCCGTCGAAGCCGTCGCCCGCCCGGTTGCCGGCGCCCTTGGTCACCGCGCCTAGCGGCGACGCGGCGGGGCCGAGCACGGTGCCGCCCCGGTGGTTCTCGAAACCGGTGAGCCGGTGGGTCAGGCCGGGCAGCAGCGGCTTGGTGATCAGTTCGCCGATGGTGCGGGCCTCCTGCGGCGACGTGGTCGCGTCGAGCAGGCCGACGCCGTCGACCCGTTCGCCCGCCGACGTCTCATACCACTGGCCCAGCACCTGGACCGCGGCGCAGATCGCCAGCACGGGCGCGCCGCGTTCCGCGGCCCGCTGCAGCCCCGGATGCTTGATCAGGTGCCTGGTGGCCAGCCGCTGCGCGTAGTCCTCGGCGCCGCCCAGGGTGTAGAGGTCCAGCGAGTCCGGCACCGGGTCGGCCAGCGTGATCTCGACGATGTCGGCGGCGATGCCCCGCAACCGCAGCCGCTGGCGCAGCACCAGCGCGTTGCCGCCGTCACCGTAGGTGCCCATCACGTCGGGCAGCACCAGGCCGATGCGCACCTTGGAAAAAGACGATGTGTCAGCCATGACGCCCCAACGCTCGTTGCAGCTGCAGGAACGCGGTGTAGTTGGCGACGACCTCGACCCGCCCGGGCGGGCAGGACGCGATGGCGGCCAGGGTGTCGTGCACCAGGGTGTGGTCGACGCCCGCATACCCCAGGCGCACCGCGAGGTCGGTGCCGCGTTCCCCGGCGGCGACGACCGCGGTCTTCTCGAAGTGCTCGAACCGCACGTCCCACAGCCAGGACAGGTCCTCCCCGTCGGGCACCTGGCCGTTGACCGAGATGACCACCCCGGCCGCGTGCTTGTCCACCATCGACAGCGCCTCCTGCCATCCGGCGGGGTTCTTGGCCAGCAGGATGCGCGCTTCGTGGTCGCCGATGCGGACGGTCCGGTAGCGCCCGGCGACCTCGTCGACCCGGCTGACGGCCGCGACGGCCCGGGCCGGGTCGGCGCCCAGCGCGACGGCCGCGGCGACGGCCTGGGCGGCGTTGCCGCGGTTCACCGCGCCGGGCAGCGCCAACCGCATCGGCAGGGCCAGCCCGTCGGGCCCGTACAGCGTCTCGTCGTCGAACCACCACTGCGGGCTGGGCCGCTTGAAGTCCGCGCCGGTGGAATACCAGTGGCCCTTCTCGCGGACGATCACCTCGCCGCTGCGCGGGCAGCTGACCGAGTCGTTGGCCCACGAGCCGCCCGCGGCCACCCACACCACGTTCGGGCTGTCGTAGGCCGCCGACGTCATGAGCACGTCGTCACAGTTGGCGACGACGACCGCCTTCGGGTGCCGCGCCAGCCCCGCCCGCAGCGTGCGCTCGATGACGTTGATCTCGCCGACGCGGTCCAGCTGGTCGCGCGACAGGTTCAGCAGCACGACGACCGCGGGGTCGACGGCATCTGACACGTGCGGCACGTGCATCTCATCGACCTCGAGGGCCGCCAGCGCCGCCTCGCGATTGGCGGCCAGCGCCGCGACCAGGCCGGCGTCCATGTTGGCGCCCTCGGCGTTGGTGGCCACCGGGCCCATTGTGCCGAGCGCGGCCGCGGTCATCCGGGTGGTGGTGGACTTGCCGTTGGTGCCGGTGACGACGACGGTGCGCCGTCCGGCAGCGAGCTGGCGCAGCACCGATCGGTCCAGGGTCATGGCGATCAGTCCGCCGATCATTGCCCCGGCTCCGCGTCCGGTCACCCGCGACGCCCAGCGCGCGCTCGCTCCCGCGGCGAGGGCCAGGCGTGCGCGGGTGGTGATCACCCGCGCAGTTTAAGGGCGATCGCAAGCGCGGCGCAGAGCGCCGGGCGCTGCGGGTCACCCTCATCGAATAAGGGCGATCGCAAGCGCGGCGCAGAGCGCCGGGCGCTGCGGGTCGCCCTCATCGAATTCATCGACCGACACGGCCGCGAAGCGACCCGGCGATGTCGGTCGGACGTGCCATTCTCAAGTCATGAACGGCATGTCCTGGGGTCGGCCGGCCGCCGAGCCGGTCGGGGGGTGGGCCGTCATCGACGTCGAGACGTCGGGCTTCCGGCCGGGTCAGGCGCGGGTGATCAGCCTGGCGGTGCTGGGCCTCGATTCCGACGGCCGCGTCGAGCAGTCGGTCGTCAGCCTGCTCAACCCCGGCGTGGACCCGGGCCCCACCCACGTGCACGGTCTGACCGTCGCCATGCTGGAAGACCAACCGCAGTTCGCCGACGTCGTCGACGACGTGGTCAAGGTGCTGGACGGCCGCACGCTGGTGGCCCACAACGTCGCGTTCGACTACGCGTTCCTGGCCGCGGAGGCCGAGCTCGCTGAGGCCGAACTCCCCGTCGACTCGGTGATGTGCACGGTCGAGCTGGCCCGGCGGCTGGACCTGGGCACCGACAACCTGCGGCTGGAGACCCTCGCCGCGCACTGGGGTGTCACCCAGGAACGGCCGCACGACGCCTTCGACGACGCACTGGTGCTCACCGGGGTGCTGGCGTCGGCGCTCGAGCGGGCGCGTGAGCGCGACATCTGGCTGCCGGTGCATCCGGTGACCCGGCGCCGGTGGCCGAACGGCCGCGTCACCCATGACGAGCTGCGCCCGCTGAAGGTGCTGGCCTCGCGGATGCCCTGCCCGTATCTCAACCCCGGCCACTACGTCTGTGGCAGGCCGCTGGTGCAGGGCATGCGGGTGGCCCTGGCGGCCGAGGTCGGGCGGACCCACGAGGAGCTCGTCGAGCGGATCCTGCACGCCGGGCTGGCCTACAGCGACGCCGTCGACGGGGAGACGTCGCTGGTGATCTGCAACGACCCGGCCCCCGACCAGGGCAAGGGCTACCTGGCCCGCCAGCTGGGCATCCCGGTGATCTCCGACACCCAGTTCATGGACTCCATCCGCGCGGTCGTCGGCGGCACCAGCATGGAGGAATTCACCGACACCACCGCGGTGGATCAGCAGCTCGCGCTGTTCTGACCGACAGCGTCTTCCCGCCGGACGTCGCCCGGCGGGAAGACATTGCGGACCGTTAATCGGCGGGGATCAGGATCGTCTTGCCGGGCAGCCGGCCGGCGTCGGCGGCGTCGTGCACCGCGGCCGCCTCGCTCAGCGGGCGGCGATCGGCGACGTCGATGCGCAGCTGCCCGGAGTCGATGCGGCCCACCAGGCCGGTCAGCTGCTCGGCATCGCTGCGGACGAACACCCGTTGCGTGCGCACCCCGCGCGCGGCGTCCTGAGTTCCCGGCGTCATCGTGCCCACGTGGAAACCGCCGTCGGCGACCACGCCGACGAGGGCTTCGGTTTCCTCGGGTGAGGTGCTCAGCAGGTTGAACACGACGTCGAAAGGCTGTCCCGCAACGGCGAGCGGCGTCGTCGCGTAGTCGATGTGGTCGATGAGCCGGTCGGCGCCGTAGTCGCGCAGGCGGTCCGCGCTGCGCGCCGAGGCGGTCGCGGTGACGATGGCGCCGGCCTGCTTGGCCAGCTGAACGGCGTACCCGCCGACCGCCCCGCCCGCGCCGTTGATCAGGATCGTCTGGCCCGCCGCCAACCCGGCGATCTCGAACAGGGCCTGCCACGCGGTCAATCCCGCCTCCGGCAGCGCGGCCGCGTCGGCCAGTGCCACCGACCGCGGTGCGGCGGCCAGCGCCCCGACCGGCGCGAGCACGTATTCGGCGGCGGCGCCGTCGGCATCCAGCGGGAGCAACGCCACCACGGCGTCGCCGACGCTCCAGCCCGTCACGCCGTCGCCGAGTTCGGCGACCGTGCCCGCGACGTCGATGCCGGGTGTGTGGGGAAAAGTGATCGCGTACACCTCGGCCAGGTAGCCCCCGCGGATGCCCGCGTCGACCGGGTTGAACGAGGTCGCGGCCACCTTCACCAGGACCTGTCCCGGGCCCGGCGTCGGGCGCTCGACGTCCGTGTACACAAGCACCTCGCTGCCGCCGTACCGGTGATAGTGCACTGTCTTCATGATGTCCTCCATCCGTTTTTGCTTCGATGTCGAAGCGGTTACGCGAGGAGTAACCTGCTTCGATATCGAAGCAATCCCGAAACGGGGCGTGACCGTCGTCGCATTGCTTCGATTTCGAAGCAGTAGGATCGGGGCATGGCCGAAGCGCTCAAGCCCGAGCAGATGCGCACGTACTTCGCGCTCACCGAGGCGGTCAGCCTGCTGCAGTACGCCGTGCAACAGCAGCTACAGGCCGAGGGCGATCTCAGCTACGTGCAGTTCGAGATCCTGGCCCAACTCGCCGACGCCGACGGCCAGCTGACTATGACCGACCTGGCCGACGGCGTGGTCTACAGCCGCAGCGGCCTCACCCATCAGGCCGGGCTGTTGGAAAGGGCCGGGCTCATCACCCGCGCGGCCAGCCCCCACGACCAGCGGGCCACCGTCGTCAGCATCACCGAGGCGGGCCGGGCCCGGCTCGCTGCGGTCCTGCCCGGGCACATCGAGGTCGTGCGCGGCCTGCTGTTCGACCCGCTGTCCGACCGGGACGTGCGCACGCTGGGCGACATCATGAGCCGCACCCGCGACCACATGCGGGCCCGGCCGCCCCGCTCCGCCGCGCCGCGGAAGCGCCAGGCGTCGGGCGCGGAGGTCTAACGCGACGCGCGGTTGACCGCGGACACGACCGCCCGCAACGACGCGGTGGTGATCGACGGCGCGATGCCGACGCCCCACACCGTCTTGCCGTCGACGGAGGCCTCGACGTAAGCCGCCGCCTGCGCGTCGTCGCCGGCGCTCATCGCGTGCTCGGAGTAGTCCAGGACCGCGACGTCGAACCCCACGTCACCCAGCGCGTGGACGAACGCCGCCAGCGGGCCGTTGCCGGTGCCGCTGATCTCGGACTCGACCCCGTTGACCTTCACCGTCGCCACGATCGTGGTGCTGCCGCTGTCCTCTTCCGACGCCTCGACCCGCTGTTTCATCCGCTCCAGCGGCCACACCGGGGCCAGGTACTCCTCGTAGAACGCGTCCCACATCTCCTTGGGCGACACCTCGCCGCCCTCGCCCTCGGTGATCTTCTGGACCACCTGGGAGAACTCGATCTGCAGCCGCCGCGGCAGGGCCAGGCCGTGGTCGGACTTCATGATGTAGGCCACCCCGCCCTTGCCGGACTGCGAATTGACCCGGATCACCGCCTCGTAGGTGCGCCCGACGTCCTTGGGGTCGATCGGCAGATACGGGACCTGCCAGAGCATGTCCTCGACGTCGGAGTCCGCGGCGTCCGCGTCGATCTTCATCTGATCCAGGCCCTTGTTGATGGCGTCCTGGTGGCTGCCGGAGAACGCGGTGTAGACCAGGTCCCCGCCGTAGGGGTGACGCTCGTGCACCGGCAGCTGGTTGCAGTACTCCACGGTGCGGCGGATCTCGTCGATGTTGGAGAAGTCGATCTGCGGGTCCACGCCGCGGGAGAACAGGTTGAGCCCCAGCGTCACCAGGCACACGTTGCCGGTGCGCTCGCCGTTGCCGAACAGGCAACCCTCGATGCGATCGGCGCCGGCGGCGTAGCCCAATTCGGCTGCGGCGACGGCCGTTCCGCGGTCGTTGTGCGGATGCAGGCTCAGGATGACCGATTCCCGGTTGGCCAGGTTGCGGCTCATCCACTCGATCGAGTCGGCGTAGACGTTGGGGGTGGCCATCTCCACCGTGGCGGGCAGGTTGAAGATGATCGGGTTGTCCGGGGTCGGCGCGATGATCTCGCCGACGGCGTCACACACCTGCCTGGCGTATTCCAGCTCGGTTCCGGTGTAGGACTCCGGCGAATATTCGAAACGCCATTGTGTGCCAGGGTATTTGGCGGCTTCCTCGACGCACTTGCGCGCGCCCTCGGTGGCGATCGCCTGCACCGCGGCCCGGTCCGCGCGAAACACCACGCGGCGCTGCAGGATTGACGTCGAATTGTAGAAGTGCACGATCGCCCGCGGCGCGCCCTCGCACGCTGCGAAGGTGCGCTCGATGAGTTCGGGGCGGCACTGCGTCAGCACTTGGATGGTGACGTCGTCGGGGATGGCGCCGTCGGTGATGATCTCGCGGACGAAATCGAAGTCGGTCTGGCTGGCCGACGGGAAGCCGACCTCGATCTCCTTGTAGCCCATCCGCACCAGCAGGTCGAACATGCGCCGCTTGCGGGTCGGGCTCATCGGGTCGATCAGCGCCTGGTTGCCGTCGCGCAGGTCCACCGCGCACCACAGTGGCGCGCGGTCGATGACGCGGTCTGGCCAGGTGCGGTCGGGCAGCCGGATGGGTTCGACCTCTTCGGCGAAGGACCGGTACCGGTTGACCGGCATCGCCGAGCCCCGCTGGGGATTCCAGGCGGGCTGGCCCGGCCGGGGCGGTCCCGCGGGTTGGGTGATGGTTCGCGCCGAGGTGTAGGCGTCGGGGTTGGAAGTCACGGTAGTTGCTCCGGGGGTGTCAGAAGGAACCTCAGACCGGCGCATCGCGAACACCCGCGACGGGAAGCCGGTCTGGATCAGACCCCGTCGCGGCGTCCGAGGAGGAGCACCCGCTGCACGCCGAAAACTCTACCGCGCTCGGCACCCCGAGCGAAAATTGCGCGACAACTCGGCGAAAACCGCAGGTCGGGGCGGCCGGTATCGCGGCGTAAACCGCTATGTGCAGCCACGTATTCTGTTCTGGACCCAGAACGTGCCCAAGGGCGGGAAGAATGCGGGAACAATAACGTGGCGCTCGTCGTGCAAAAGTACGGCGGATCCTCGGTGGCCGACGCCGACCGGATCCGCCGCGTCGCCGAGCGCATCGTCGCGACCAAGAAGCAGGGCAACGACGTCGTCGTGGTGGTCTCCGCGATGGGCGACACCACCGACGACCTGATGGACCTCGCCCAGCAGGTGTGCCCGGCCCCGCCGCCGCGGGAACTCGACATGCTGCTGACCGCCGGGGAGCGCATCTCCAACGCGTTGGTGGCCATGGCGATCGAATCGCTGGGCGCGCAGGCGCGGTCGTTCACCGGTTCACAGGCCGGCGTCATCACCACCGGCACCCACGGCAACGCCAAGATCATCGAGGTCACGCCGGGCCGGTTGCAGGAGGCGCTCGACGAGGGGCGCATCGTGCTGGTCGCCGGATTCCAGGGCGTCAGCCAGGACACCCGCGACGTCACCACGCTGGGCCGCGGCGGCTCGGACACCACCGCCGTGGCCCTGGCCGCCGCGCTGCACGCCGACGTCTGCGAGATCTACACCGACGTGGACGGCATCTTCACCGCGGACCCGCGGATCGTGCACAACGCGCGCCGGCTGGACAGGGTGACCTTCGAGGAAATGCTCGAAATGGCGGCGTGCGGCGCCAAGGTGCTGATGCTGCGCTGCGTGGAATACGCCCGCCGCTACAACATTCCGGTGCACGTCCGCTCGTCGTACTCGGACAAGCCGGGCACCGTCGTCGTCGGATCGATCAAGGACATAGCCATGGAAGACCCCATCCTGACCGGAGTCGCGCACGACCGCAGCGAGGCGAAGGTGACCGTCGTCGGCATCCCCGACATCCCTGGCTACGCGGCCCGGGTGTTCAGGGCCGTCGCGGACGCCGACGTGAACATCGACATGGTGCTGCAGAACGTCTCCAAGGTCGAGGACGGCAAGACCGACATCACCTTCACCTGCTCGCGGGACAGCGGGCCCACCGCGGTGGCCAAGCTGGACGCGCTCAAGGACGAGATCGGCTTCACCCAGCTGCTCTACGACGACCACATCGGAAAGGTGTCGCTGATCGGCGCGGGGATGCGGAGCCACCCGGGCGTCACCGCGACGTTCTGTGAGGCCCTGGCCGCCGTCGGCGTGAACATCGAACTGATCTCCACCTCCGAGATCCGCATCTCGGTGCTGTGCCGCGACACCGAACTAGACAAGGCCGTCGTGGCGTTGCATGAGGCGTTCGGGCTCGGCGGGGACGAGAAGGCGACGGTGTATGCGGGGACCGGTAGGTAGATATGGGCGCTAATCGGGTGTCAATAGGCGTTGTAGGCGCCACGGGCCAGGTGGGCCAGGTGATGCGCAAATTGCTCGACGAGCGGGACTTCCCCGCCACGTCGGTGCGGTTCTTCGCGTCCGCGCGCTCGCAGGGGCGCAAGCTGGAGTTCCGCGGTCAGGAGATCGAGGTCGAGGACGCGGCGACGGCGGACCCGACCGGGCTGGATATCGCGTTGTTCTCCGCGGGCAAGACGATGTCGCTGGTGCAGGCGCCGCGGTTCGCCGCGGCCGGGGTGACGGTGATCGACAATTCGTCGGCCTGGCGCAAGGACCCGGACGTGCCGCTGGTGGTGTCCGAGGTCAATTTCGAGCGGGACGCGCACCGCAGGCCCAAGGGCATCATCGCGAACCCCAACTGCACCACGATGGCTGCCATGCCGGTGCTCAAGGTGCTGCACGACGAGGCCGGGCTGGTGCGCCTGGTGGTGTCGAGCTATCAGGCGGTGTCGGGCAGCGGCCTGGCCGGGGTCGCGGAGCTGGCGACGCAGGCGCGCGCGGTCATCGACGACGCCGAGCGGTTGGTGCACGACGGCTCCGCGGTCGAGTTCCCCGCTCCCACAACGTATGTCGCGCCGATCGCGTTCAACGTGGTGCCGCTGGCCGGCTCGCTGGTGGACGACGGATCCGGCGAGACCGACGAGGACCAGAAGCTGCGGCACGAGAGCCGCAAGATCCTCGGCATCCCCGAGCTGGCGGTCAGCGGGACCTGCGTGCGGGTGCCGGTGTTCACCGGCCACTCGCTGTCGATCAACGCCGAATTCGCCCGGCCGCTGTCGCCCGAGCGCGCGCGGGAACTGCTTGACGGCGCGCCCGGCGTGAAGGTGGTCGACGTGCCGACCCCGCTGGCGGCCGCCGGCGTCGACGAGTCGCTGGTCGGCCGCATCCGGCACGACCCGGGCGTGCCCGACGGGCGCGGCCTGGCCCTGTTCGTGTCGGGGGACAATCTGCGCAAGGGGGCGGCGCTGAACACCATCCAGATCGCCGAGCTGCTGGCCGCCCAGCTGTGATCCGCGGGTGAGGACCGCGCATACCCGGCTGGTCGCGCGGTGCTCGCTTGCACTGACTCTGTTTGCGCCGCAATGGTTTTCGGTTGCCCGCGCCGACCCGCCGGCACCGGCCCCCGAGCCCATCGTGGGTCCGCTGGCACCCGGTCAGGTGTTGCGGATCGGCCCCACGGCGGGCACCGGCACGCCCACCGGCGACTACGGCATCGGGGCGACCGACCTCTGTGAGTTCGTCGAGTTCCCCACCGAACTGTTGCAGGTCTGCGGCGACAGTTTCGCCGGCCAGGGCGTCGGGTTCGGCGGCTGGTACGCGCCGGTGGCGCTGCACGTGGACACCGCGTCCGTCGACGACCCGGCCGGCGTGCGCTACACCGGCGTCACCGGGATCGGCAATCCGCTGCTCGCCGACCCCACCCCGCCGGGCGCCTCGCAGCTGCCCGCCGGGGTGGTCCAGATCAACCGGCGCAACTACGTCATGGTGACGACGACGAAAAACCTTGAGCCGCAAAGCTCACGGCTGGTGACGGCCGAGCCCGCGCGGGCGGGGTGGCAGACCATCGCCGGATCGCGACGGGCCGCCTCGTATCAGGGCGGCTCGCAGACGCAGATCAGCGGCTACTACGACCCGATCCCGACCCCGGACTCGCCCACCGGGTGGGTGTACATCGTCGCGGACAGCTTCACCCGCAGGGACCCCGTCGTGCTGTACCGGGCCACCCCGCAGACGTTCACCGACCGGTCCCGCTGGCAGGGCTGGGCGGCCGGCCCGCACGGTGGCTGGGGCAAGCCGCCCACCCCGCTGTGGCCGGACGCCGTCGGCGAGCTGTGCATCCGGCAGATCGACGGCAAGGCCGTGCTGTCGTACTTCAACGCCGTCACCGGCAACATGGAGGTCCGCGTCGCCGACGATCCGACCGGGCTCGGCGACGCGCCGGTGACCACGGTGGTGCAGCACGACGAGTGGCCGGATCCCGCGGAGAGCCTGCCGCCGCCCTACGACAACCGGCTCGCGCAACCGTACGGCGGGTACATCTCGCCCGGCTCCACCCTCGACGAGCTGCGAATCTTCGTGAGCCAGTGGGACACTCGGGCCCGGGTCACGGCGCCGTACCGGGTGATCCAGTTCGCGGTGAACCCGTTCAAACCCTGACGCTGCCGGCTCGACGAACCGGCGCGCGGGTGTCGCGACCTTGTCAGAGCACCACTTCTGAAGGCGCCGCGCCCGCTTGGCCGCCGGCGGCCGGCGGCCCGGTGGGGGCGCTTCCCGACGCCTGATCGCCCGCGGCCGCGCCGTCGACGAGTGTCGCCGGGTCCTGCGTCTCCTCATCGTCCTTCTTGTCGTCGTCCTTCTTTTCCTCGTCCACTTGCGGGTCGATCGCGGTGGTGTCCGAGGCGAGTGAAGCCGGCATCGAGCCGCCGCCCTGCGCGAAGCCCTGGACGCCCTGCATCATGCCCTGCACCCCCTGCATGCCTTGTGACAGACCCTGCACACCGTCCGACAGGTTTCCCGCGAGCTGACCGATCTGCGCCGGGGTCGGGATGGGCGCCGGCGTCGTCCCGCCCGGTGTGGGCGTCGGCTCCGGCTTGGGACTCGCGTCGGGACCGTCCGGGTTGGGAGTCCCCGCGTTGGGATCATCCGGGTTGGGCTTCGGCGTTGTGTCTGGCGGCTTGATGACCATCGCCTTGGGCGGCGCATCCGGAGTAAGCACCTTCAGCGGCAAATTGGCATACTGCACGTAGTATTTCAACGCCGATTCCGACTGAGCCTGCAGCCTTTCATACCACTGAATGGCGACGGAAACGTAGTATTGGTTGTTGGATTCCACGTAGCGCCTATACCAATAGTCGCATTGCGACACTTCGTACGAGCTGGGATGCGCACCGTCCACTGCGCGCTTGTTGTACCCGGTGGTCGCGGTGGCTTTCTTGTGCACGTCGACAACCCTGTTGGCCTGCTGCGCCAGGTCACCGCACAATTTCGCCATCGAATAGATCCACTCTTTTTGCCGCTGGAAATTCTGTTCGACCTGCGCAGTCGCTTCGCCCTCCCAGGTGTTGAAGAGCCGGAACCGATTGGTTTCCTCCCGAAACGCCCGTTGAAACGTTTCCCATTCCTGTGCGAACGCCCTGAACGAGGTTCCCTGATCACCGGCCTCGATGTCGGCCGCCGCCTGCCTGACTTCGTAATAGGGGTACTCGAATGGCGCCGCCGCTGCCGCTGGCCCCGGCGGCGTCCAGGGCTCCTCCTCCGCGGCCAGCTTCGCCGGCGCAATGCCCGCGGCGGGAGCGCCGTCGGTCAGGATCTTGTTGATGTCCTCCGCGGCCCCGGTGTCGACCTCCTCATACGCCTTTGCCGCGTTCCTCAGCGATTTCGCCAAAGCCTTCCATTCCCGTTCGCACCCTTTGAGGTACGTCCGAAAGGTGTCGGCGGTGAGTGCGAGTCGTGCAGCAGTATCGTGGATGAACGAAAGGTTGCACGGCCCTGAAGGGTTGGTGGACGGGACGGTCGGCAGCGGTTGCTCGAGTTCGTCAGCGCGCGCGATGAGTTCCTGATATTCGACGTTCAGCGTCTGCGTCATATCGGCTCAATCTCCTTGTGCTGAAGCGACTCTCGCGGGTTGCGTCATGTCCAGGGGGGCGACTGTTCGTGGGCATTTCCGCGGCTGGTGGAAGCGGCACAGCAATCTGGCGGGTCGGCAACCGGTGACGCCGCGAAGTATCGATGTTCGCGGGTGGACACGACCCTCCGGCAACCAGCGGCCAAACACAGTGCAGCCACTGACCATCCCTCTCGTCGTGCCGGTCATGCGGGCGGTGCAGTGGCGCGCCGGCCGCTACCAAGTGCCATCCTAAGTCACCGACCGGGGGGTGCTGCGCGCCAATTTCAAATGCTGCCGGAGCCGCCGGCGGCGCTGCGCCCGCGCGTCTCAGTGCCACGAAGTGCTACCCGTTCAACGCGGGTTCGCGGTCAACCCGTTCCAGCCGTGATCAGTGGCCCGAGTTCTGGGCCAGGTCGATGGCGTACTGACTGACGAAGGTGCCCGCCGGCGGGTCACCGTTGTCGCATGTTCCGTCGGATTCACCGGGACGCTTGATCCACAGGTAGGCGTCGGCGTGCGCGCCCGCGGTCGCCGTGGTGGGCGGGGTGCCCAGTGCTCGGCCGCTGGGGTTGCACCAGTTGAGCCTGGAGTCGGGCGCCGGTCCGGCGCCGTTGCGCGACGTGTCGATCACGTAGTGCGAACCGTTCGTCAGCCCGGAAATCGCTTCGCCGTAACCGATTTCATCCGCAGTGGTGTAGAAGTTCGCGGTGTTGACGCTGAAACCCCGCGCGTGGCCGACGTCGACCTGGTTGAGCCTGGCCGCCATGTCTTCGGGGCTGTGCCAGCGCAGGTGGCCGGCGTCGACGTAGACGGCCGTGGCCGGGTTGCGCGTCAGGGTGTCGACGGCGTAGCGGATCAGGTCGTAGCGTTCCTGGCGCTGGTCGGCGGACAGGCAGTCGGCCATGGCGAGCGCGTCGGGTTCCAGGATGATCGCCGTTCGGGTGCCGCCGACGTCGTTGGCGATGCCGCTGATCCACCCGCGGTAGTCGTCGGCGGTCGCGAGCCCACCCGCGGCGAAGCTGCCGCAGTCGCGGTGCGGGATCCCGTAGATCGCCAGCACCGGGATCGCGCCGGCGGCCTGCGCGTCGCCGGTGTACTTCGCGATCGTGGCCGCGGAGGAGCCGGGGACGATCCAGTACGCCTGCGGCGTGTTGGCGATCGCGGTCAACTCCGGGCTCGGCGGGTCGGTGTGCTGCGCGGCGCGCATCGCCGCCGAGTTGGGGTTGACGTAGAACGGCATGCCGGCCAACGGGTTCGCATCGTCGGCCAGGCGCACCGCCGGCGCGGGGCCGGCGTGCGGCGGGCCGGCGAGAAGGCCGATGGCGGCAACTGTGAGCAGGGGGCCGATCCACCGCGCGACCGCGCCGGCAGCTGAGAACATCACGTCAGGGAAATTAGTGGGTCCGCGGCGCGGAACGCCAATCGTGGGGTCACACTGCTGCCATGGAATTCGTCAGCGCCGACCCGGTCCTGGCCGTGCACGACCTCGACAAGGCCGCCCGGTGGTTCCGCAAGGTGCTCGGGTGCACGATCACCGAGCCGGACCCCGGCAATTGGATCTTCTGCACCGCGGGACCCGTGACCTTCCGGCTCGGCCGATGCCCAGATGCCCTACCCGCGTGCGAGCTCGGCGACCACAGTTACCTGGCGTACCTGACCGTCGTCGGTGTGGACGACTACCACCGGCGCGCCCTGGCGGAGCGCGCCGAGGTCATCAAACCCCCGCGGACCGAGCCGTGGGGCAGGCGGGAGATGGGGCTGAGGTCCCCCGAAGGGCACCGCTTCATGTTGTCCGAGCCCGCTCGGGCCGGCGCGGGTGGGTAACCGCGTATCCGGGTGTGAGATCGGCGCGTTTGACCAGCTGAAGACCGGGTTTGACCTCACAGCTGCTACATAAGGAGCGCATAGCCGCAACTAGTGTTAACGGCTTCATCATTTGTCTCATGAGTGAAACACCTGAAACCCCCACTGTGCGGTCCGCCACCGCAACTGCACCGGTCGCCGCGGAAGCCGCGGCGGCATACCGCGCCCCGCGGGTCTTCCAGTTCGCCGCATGGGTCGCCATCGTCGCCGGGATCGTGTTCATCGTCGCGGTCGTCTTTTTCACCGGCTTCATCCTCGGCCACCGCGGCGGCCACCACGGTCACCACCACCACAAGCACCACGCGGCGTTCATGCACCCGCACCGCATGGGCGGTCCGGGCGGCCCGGGCGCCGGCGGACCGGCCGGCGTCCAGCAGGGCGGACCCGCGTCGGCGACCCCCGGCGCCCCCGGCCCCAGCCAGATCCCGTCGTCGGTCGCCCCGGCCAGGTAGTCCAATCCGTTCACCGAACCACCAGCAGCCCGGTGCTCTGCTGAGCACCGGGCTGCCCTTCGTCGGGTCGGC
>NZ_LZKD01000136.1:0-6242 GCF_001668695.1 Mycobacterium sp. E2497 | reverse complement strand
TGGTCGCAAGTCGAAGCGGGCGAAACGCGCCGAGTACGAGAACATGCAGGCGCCGGTCGTCGGCGGCGTGCGGTTGCCGCACGGCAACGGCGAGACCATCCGGCTGGCCCGCGGCGCGTCACTTTCCGACTTCGCGGACAAGATCAACGCCAACCCGGCCTCGTTGGTGCAGGCGCTGTTCAACCTCGGGGAGATGGTGACCGCCACCCAGTCCGTCGGTGACGAGACGCTCGAGCTGCTGGGCAGCGAGATGAATTACGTCGTCCAGGTCGTCAGCCCGGAGGACGAGGACCGCGAGCTGCTGGAATCCTTCGACCTGACCTACGGCGAGGACGAGGGCGGCGAGGAGGACCTGCAGACCCGTCCGCCGGTGGTGACCGTGATGGGTCACGTCGACCACGGTAAGACGCGACTGCTGGACACCATCCGGAACGCCAGCGTGCGCGAGGCCGAGGCCGGTGGCATCACCCAGCACATCGGTGCCTACCAGGTGGGCGTCGACTTCGAGGGCAGCGAGCGGCTGATCACGTTCATCGACACCCCGGGTCACGAGGCGTTCACCGCCATGCGTGCCCGCGGCGCGAAGGCCACCGACATCGCGATCCTGGTGGTCGCCGCCGACGACGGCGTGATGCCGCAGACGGTGGAGGCGATCAACCACGCGCAGGCGGCCGACGTGCCGATCGTGGTGGCGGTCAACAAGATCGACAAGGAGGGCGCCGACCCGGCCAAGATCCGGGCCCAGCTCACCGAATACGGTTTGGTCGCGGAGGATTTCGGCGGCGACACGATGTTCGTCGACATCTCGGCGAAGGAAGGCACCAACATCGAGGCGCTCGAGGAGGCGGTGCTGCTGACCGCCGACGCCGCCCTGGACCTGCGGGCCAACCCCGACATGGAGGCCCAGGGTGTGGCGATCGAGGCGCACCTGGACCGCGGTCGCGGCCCGGTCGCCACGGTGCTGGTGCAGCGCGGCACGCTGCGCGTCGGCGACTCCGTGGTGGCCGGCGACGCGTACGGCCGTGTCCGCCGCATGGTCGACGAGCACGGTGACGACGTCGAGGAGGCGCTGCCGTCGCGGCCGGTGCAGGTCATCGGGTTCACGTCCGTGCCGGGCGCCGGCGACAACTTCCTGGTCGTCGACGAGGACCGCATCGCTCGCCAGATCGCCGACCGGCGCAGCGCGCGTAAGCGCAACGCGCTGGCGGCACGGTCGCGCAAGCGGATCAGCCTGGAGGACCTGGACTCGGCGCTGAAGGAAACCAGCCAGCTGAACCTGATCCTCAAGGGCGACAACGCCGGTACCGTCGAGGCGCTCGAGGAGGCCCTGATGGGCATCCAGGTCGACGACGAGGTGATGTTGCGCGTCATCGACCGCGGTGTCGGTGGCATCACCGAAACCAACGTCAACCTGGCGTCGGCCTCCGATGCGATCATCATCGGCTTCAACGTGCGCGCCGAAGGGAAGGCGACGGAGCTGGCCAACCGCGAGGGCGTCGAGATCCGCTACTACTCGGTGATCTACCAGGCGATCGACGACATCGAGAAGGCCCTGCGCGGCATGCTCAAGCCGATCTACGAGGAGAACCAGCTGGGGCGGGCCGAGATCCGCGCCATCTTCCGGTCCTCCAAGGTCGGCATCATCGCCGGCTGCATGATCAGCTCGGGCGTGGTGCGCCGCAACGCCAAGGCCCGGCTGTTGCGGGACAACATCGTGGTCGTCGACAACCTGTCGATCACTTCGCTGCGACGGGAGAAGGACGACGTGACCGAGGTCCGCGAGGGCTTCGAATGCGGTATGACGCTGGGCTACTCCGACATCAAGGAAGGCGACATCATCGAGTCCTACGAGCTCGTCGAGAAGGAGCGCGCCTGATGGCCGATCCGGCTCGGGCGCGCCGACTGGCCAAACGCATCAACACGATCGTCGCCTCGGCGATCGAGTTCGAGATCAAGGATCCGGGGCTGGACGGGGTGACCATCGTCGACACGAAGGTCACCGCCGACCTGCACGATGCGACGGTGTTCTACACCGTGATGGGCCGAACACTCGACGACGAGCCGGACTACGCCGCCGCTGCCTCGGCGCTGGAGCGGGCCAAGGGCGCGCTGCGCACGATGGTCGGGGCGGGCACCGGTGTACGCTTCACGCCCACGTTGACCTTCACCCGCGACACCACGTCGGACACCGTCCAGCGGATGGACGAGTTGCTGGCCCGCGCCCGGGCGGCGGACGCCGACCTGGCGCGGGTTCGCTCGGGAGCCAAGCCGGCCGGCGAGGCCGATCCCTACCGTGCCAGCGGGCCCAGCGACGGGGATGCCGGTGACGACGACCGACGCCAAGACTGAGCTGTCCCGCGGCGCGGGAGCCGGAGCGCGGGTCGACGTCCGCGGGGCGGTCGAATTGCTCTCCGCCGCAGCGACTATCGCGGTGGTCGCCCATGTCCACCCCGACGCCGACACGATCGGCGCGGGCCTGGCGCTGGCGCTGGTGCTGGACAGGTGCGGCAAGACCGTCGAGGTGGGTTTCGCCGAGCCGGCGACGCTGCCGGAGTCGCTGTCGTCGCTGCCCGGTTGCCGGCTGCTGGTCGATGCGAACGCCATGCGGCGCGACGTCGATCTGGTTGTCACCGTTGATGTTCCGAGCCTCAAGCGACTGGGCGCGCTGAGCGACCTGGCCGGTGCGGGGCGGGAGTTGCTGGTGATCGACCACCACGCCTCCAACGAGATGTTCGGGACCGCCAACTTCGTTGACGTGTCGGCGGATTCAACCACCATGATGATCGCCGACATCCTCGACGCGTGGGACAAGCCGATCGACCCCGACGTCGCGCACTGCATCTACGCGGGGCTGACGACGGACACCGGGTCCTTCCGCTGGGCCACGGCCCGCGCCCTGCGGCTGGCGGCCCGGCTGGTCGAGACGGGCGTCGACAACGCCGCGATCAGCCGCACGCTGATGGACACCCACCCCTTCACCTGGCTGCCGCTGCTGTCCCGCGTGCTGGGCTCGGCGCAGTTGCTGCCCGACGCGGTGGGCGGCCGTGGGCTGGTGTATGCCGTTGTCGGGCACCAGGATTGGGTGACATCGCGCCCGGAGGAAGTCGAGAGCATCGTCGACGTCGTGCGCACCACGCAGCAGGCCGAGGTGGCCGCGGTGTTCAAGGAAGTCGACCCGCAGCGGTGGTCGGTGTCGATGCGGGCCAAGGCCGCGGTGGATCTGGCGGCCGTCGCGTCCGCATTCGGCGGGGGCGGCCACCGGCTGGCGGCCGGCTATTCGGCGAGCGGCCCGATCGACGACGTCGTGGCGGCGCTGCGCACGGCGCTGGGTTAGAACAGGCTAGAAAGCCCAGCTGCCGGAGCGTTGCAGCACGAACCCGTGGTCCCCGCTGGTGGTGTCCAGGCAGGCGACCAGGTTGTCGGCGCCGACGGCGCACGTGACGTTCAGGTAGGTCAACTTCTGGCCCGCGCTCAACAACTTGCCGGCCGGCGGCAGGGCGGCCGGGCTGCCGTCGCAGCCGCCGTAGGACATGCGGCTCAACTGGTAGCCGGGCCCCTTGAACTCGGCCGAACCCACCAGGCAATCACCCGGGTGCGGGCGTCCGCCCAGTACGGGGACGTCGTCGATGCCGGGCATGTCGCCCTTGCACTTGATGTCCTGTGACGGCTGCGGCGCCGGTGCCGGGCCGCCGTAGAAGTCGCACACCAGGGTGTAGGGGGTGGAGAAACTGATCCGGGGCGCAGTTCCCGGACCGGTGCTGGTCACAAAGCCGTCCGCCGGGACGGGCGCGAAGCCGTCCAGGTTGGGAAATCCCGGCGGCGGCAGGGCGGCCGCACGCGGTGCGAGTCCCGCGATCGCGGCCACCGCGAGCGTCACGGCGCCCGCGAACACCCTCACGATGACATCGACGACAGCACGCATCAGCTGATCGTATTGGTTGCCCGCGACCGGCGGGGCCGGACCGCCGCGCCTACCGGACCTGGGCCCGCCCCCGCTGCAGCACCGCCTCGCGGTTGGCGGCGATGTCGTCGCCGCTGGTGCGGAACTGGCGGGCCGCCGTCGCTTCGAGCCACAGCCCCGCGCTGGTCTGCGCATCGTCGATCCGGTGATAGGACGCCAGCAGCGCGCGCACCGCGTCCTGGTTGTTGCCGACGATCGACGCCGCCACCCCGCGGGCGGTGGCCAACAGCTGGTCGTGCGGCACCACCTCGGTCACCAACCCGGCGCGCAGCGCGTCCGTGGCCGACAGATAGTCCCCGGTCATGCTCATCCGCCGGGCCAGCCCGACGCCCACCTTCTGCGGCAGCCGCACGCTCAGCCCCCAGGTGGGCAGCAGGCCCACCCGGGCGTGGGTGTCGGCGAACCGGGCGTTCTCCGAGGCGATCAGGATGTCGCAGTACAGGGCCAGCTCCAGCCCGCCGGTCACGGCGGCCCCGTTGATCGCGCCGATGACCGGCTTGCTCAGCGCCGGCCAGCGCGGGGAGATGTCCGGAAGCGCCGAGGAACCGCCCAACTCCTTGAGATCGAGTCCCGCGCAGAACACCGGGTCGGTGCCGGTGACGATGATGACGTCGACGGCATCGTCGGTTTCCGCGTCGGCCAGGGCCCCGAAGAACCGGTCCCGCAGCGCCGAGGACAGCGCGTTGCGGGATTGCGGCCGGTTGAGGGTCAGGGTGCGCACCCGCTCGTCGGTGTCGATCAGCAGGATGTCGTCGGTCATGAGATCACCGTAAAGGGTCGGGTGCCCCGCCTATCGTTGAGGCATGTGCAGGAACATCACCGAGCTACGTGGCCTTGAACCGGCGGCCACGCCCGAGGAGATCGCGGCGGCGGCGCGCCAGTACGTGCGCAAGGTCAGCGGGATCACCCGACCCACCGGGGCCAACGCCGAAGCCTTCGAGGCGGCGGTCGCCGAGGTCACCGAGACGACGACGCGGTTGCTCGCGGCGCTGCCCGCGCGGCGACAGCCGCCCAAGACCGTCCCGCCGCTGCGCCGGCCCGTGGGGGTACCACCCGCTCGCGGGGGGCGTGATCGCCCGACTGGCCGGGGCGCGATGACGGCCAGCGCGACATGACCATCACCGCGACATGACCAACACCGCGACATGACCATCACCGCGACCATGCCCGCGCTCAAGGAGTGGAGCGCCGCCGTGCACGCCCTGCTCGACGGCCGCCAGCGGGTGCTGCTGCGCAAGGGCGGCATCGGGGAGAAACGGTTCGACCTGGCCGCCCGCGAGTTCCTGCTGTTCCCGACCGTCGCGCACAGCCACCGCGAGCGCGTCCGGCCCGAGCATCGCGATCTGCTCGACGGGGCGGCCGCCGACAGCACCGAGGACCGTCTGGTGATCCGGGCGGCCGCGAAAGTCGTTGCGGCCGTGGAGGTCAACCGGCCGGAGGGCCTGGCGGCGATCGAGGACCTGCACATCTGGACCGCCGAGTCGGTGCGGGCCGACCGGCTCGACTTCCGGCCCAAGCGCAAGCTGGCCGTGCTGGTGGTGGCGGTGCACCCGCTGAGGAAGCCGGTGGAGATCACCCGGACGCCCGAGTACGGCGGCTGCAAGAGCTGGGTGGAGGTGCCGGTGCGCGCGCCGGTGGCGCCGCCGGTGCTGGACGAAGCCGCGCTAGCCGAGGTCGCCGCGCGCGTCCGCGGCGCCGTTGGCTGACAGGTCCGGCGGCCCGACGGGCAGCAGCAACCGGGAGCGTCCGTACCGCACCGTGTGGGTGGCCGGCCTGGACTGCCGTCCCGTCAGGATCGGCTCATCGGTGCCCAGGTTGCGGGCATAGCGCGGAAACCAGCTGCCGGCGATCAGCACGCGGATGCGTGAGCCGGCGCGGAAGCGGTGGGCGATGCCGTCCAGCTCGACGCGGACAGTCTTCTTCGAGTTCTTGGCCGGGTTCTTGGCAGGGGTGTCCAGCCGCCGGTAGCCGTCGCTGACGTTGGTCGACCGACCCCTGGCGTCGACCTCGCTCACCCGCACGAACAGGTCGACATGCGGGGTGTCCGCGCCGTGCGCCAGCTCGACGACCGGGCTGCCGTAGATGCAGAGGTCCTGCGTGAGGGTCAGGCTGGTGAAGGCCAGCACGTCGTCGCGCGCCGCGAGCCGGCTGTCGTCGCGATAGCCGCCGTTCGGCGACAGCAGGGGGCCGCCGGTGGTGGGCGTCGGGTGGGCCGGGTCGTAGCGGAAGGTCGCCGGCGCCAACCGGGTCAGGTCCGTCGGCGCGGTCTCACCCAGGTGAC
>NZ_LZKD01000135.1:0-13379 GCF_001668695.1 Mycobacterium sp. E2497 | reverse complement strand
CGGCGCCGCGACGCGGGCTGTTGGACCGGCTGCTCGGCTAACTCGCGCCCTGCCCCGCCATCGCGGCCTGGAGCTCGTCATAACCGACCTCGCGGACCGGCTGTCCCATCGACCAGTGGTGGCCGAACGGGTCGGCCACCACGCCGTAGCGGTCGCCCCAGAACTGATCGTCCAACGGCGCCACCACGGTGGCGCCCGCGTCCAGCGCGCGCTGGAACTTCGCGTCGACGTCGGTCACGGTCAGGTGGATCGTCACCGGGGTGCCGCCCAGTGACGTGGGCGTCATCGACTTGCCGCCGCACATCTCCGGGAAATCGTCGTTGAGCATGACCATAAAGCCGTTGATGCGCAGCGCGGCGTGGACCAGCTTTCCGTCGGGGCGAGGCACTCGCCCGATCTCCTCGGCGCCGAATGCCTTGACGTAGAAGTCGATCGCAGCAGCCGCGTCATCCACCACCAGGTGCGGGGACAGGGCCGGTTCGAAGTTGATCGCCATCGTGGTTCTCCTTGCTGTCGGTCTCCCAGACCCGCCCGGGACGGGCGGGCTCGCGAGTTATGACCTCGCCCGCGACACAAACTCATCGCGGCGATCTCATTCAATCGCGGGGCACCGACAACGGGGCCCGCCTCAGGCGTGGGTGAGGCTGCGGTCCCAACCTTCGACGGACTCCGGGCTGCGCGGGGCCGGTCCCACGTATATGGCCGACGGGCGCACCAGCTTGCCCAGCCGCTTCTGCTCGAGGATGTGCGCACACCAGCCCGCGGTCCGCCCGCAGGTGAACATCGCCGGCATCATGTTGGCCGGCACCTGCGCGAAGTCCAGGATCACCGCCGCCCAGAACTCGACGTTGGTCTCGATGGCCCGGTCCGGGCGACGCTCGCGCAGTTCGGCCAGCGCGGCCTGCTCCAGCGCGACGGCGACCTCGTGGCGCGGCGCGCCCAGCCGCTCTGCGGTCGCGCGGAGCACTCGCGCCCGCGGGTCCTCGGCGCGGTAGACCCGGTGCCCGAAGCCCATCAGCTTGTCGCCGCTGTCCAGGATCTTCTTGACCAGGCCACGGGCGTCGCCGGTGCGCTCGACCTCTTCGATCATCGGCAGGACCCGCGCCGGCGCCCCGCCGTGCAGCGGCCCGCTCATCGCCCCGATCGCCCCGGACAGCGCCGCGGCGACGTCGGCACCGGTCGAGGCGATCACCCGCGCGGTGAACGTCGACGCGTTCATGCCGTGCTCGGCGGCCGAGACCCAGTAGGCGTCGATGGCTTCGACGTGCCGCGGGTCCGGTTCGCCCTGCCACCGGGTCATGAAACGTGCTGTGACGGTTGCGCATTCGTCGATCACGCGCTGCGGGACGGCGGGCTGGTAGATGCCGCGGGCGGACTGCGCCACGTAGGACAGCGCCATCACCGAGGCCCGGGCCAGCTGGTCGCGTGCGGTGGCGTCATCGGTGTCGAGCAGGGGCTTGTACCCCCAGATCGGGGCCAGCATCGCCAGGCCCGCCTGCACGTCGACGCGCACATCGCCGGTGTGGATGGGCAGCGGGAACGGCTCGGCGGGCGGCAGGCCGTGGCCGAACTTGCCGTCGACCAGCAGGCCCCACACGTCGCCGAAGGTGACCTGCTGGTTCACCAGATCCTGTATGTCGACGCCGCGGTAACGCAGCGCGCCGCCGTCTTTATCCGGTTCGGCGATCTCGGTGGTGAAGGCGACGACGCCTTCGAGGCCGGGGACAAAGTTCTCGGGGACCACAGTCATACCGAAAATTCTCGCACCCCACCTTCGGGCGGACGCTACCGGCCGGTAGCAAGCCCCGGTAGCGTTGGCGCGATGGCAGGACCAGACCCCGAACGCCTGCAGCGCATGCGCGTGGAATACGGATCGGTGGAGAAGGACGGCAGCCCCGACCTCGACACCGATTGGCTCGACGACGGTTGGGTTGCCTTGTTGCGCAACTGGATCGGCGACGCGGAACGGTCCGGCGTCGCCGAGCCCAACGCCATGGTGCTGGCTACCGTCGCCGACGGCCGGCCGACAAGCCGGACGGTCCTGTGCAAGAGCGTGGACGAGTCCGGGATCACATTTTTCACCCACTATGACTCCGCCAAGGGGGCCGACCTGGCGGCGACGCCGTACGCGTCGGTGACCTTTCCCTGGTATCAGCTGGGCAGGCAGGTCCACCTCCGCGGCCCGGTGAGCAAGGTCACCCCGGATGCCACCCAGGACTACTGGTCCAAGCGACCACGCGGCTCTCAGCTGGGCGCGTGGGCGTCGCACCAGTCGCGTGCGATCGCGTCACGCGCGGCGTTGCTCGACCAGCTGGCGGAGGTGACCGCACGCTTCGCCGACCGCGAGCAGGTGCCCGTGCCGCCGGGCTGGGGCGGCTACCTGCTCGCCCCGGAGTCGGTCGAATTCTGGCAGGGGCGGGAGAACCGATTGCATAACCGGATCCGGGTCACCGGCGCTCGGATCGAGCGGCTGCAGCCCTAGCCCGGCCGAGGATCGCCGCGACGCGGGAGCCGCACCCGATCGATTACCCAGGCCGTCCCGCAGAGCCGACCCCGGGCAGGCGCGCGAACGCGACAACGACTACCTTCACCTATAAGCACCTAGTCAGGGCAGCCATACCAGCCAGAGCGCAAAGGGGTTCTCGTGGCCGACACCGACGACACCGCAACTCTGAAGTACCCGGGGGGCGAGATCGACCTCGAGATCGTCCGCGCCACCGAGGGTGCTGACGGGATCGCCCTCGGTTCCCTGTTGTCCAAAACGGGGCACACCACCTTCGACAACGGCTTCGTCAACACCGCCGCCTGCAAGAGCGCGATCACCTACATCGACGGCGACGCCGGGATTCTGCGTTACCGCGGCTACCCGATCGAGCAGCTCGCCGAGAAGTCGACCTTCATCGAGGTGAGCTACCTGCTGATCTACGGCGAGCTGCCGGACTCCGACCAGCTCGCGGAGTTCACCAAGCGGATCCAGCTGCACACCATGCTGCACGAGGACCTGAAGCGCTTCTTCGACGGCTTCCCGCGCAACGCACACCCCATGCCGGTGCTGTCCAGCGTGGTGAACGCGCTGAGCGCCTACTACCCCGACGCGCTCGACCCGATGGACAACAACCAGGTCGAGCTGTCGACCATCCGGCTGCTCGCGAAGCTGCCCACCATCGCCGCGTACGCGTACAAGAAGTCGGTCGGCCAGCCGTTCCTCTACCCGGACAACTCGATGTCGTTGGTGGAGAACTTCCTCCGCATGACGTTCGGGCTGCCCGCGGAGCCCTATCAGGCCGACCCCGAGGTGGTGCGGGCGCTGGACATGCTGCTCATCCTGCACGCCGATCACGAGCAGAACTGTTCGACGTCGACGGTCCGGCTGGTCGGGTCGTCGCGGGCCAACCTGTTCACCTCGATCTCCGGTGGCATCAACGCGTTGTGGGGACCGCTGCACGGGGGCGCCAACCAGGCGGTGCTCGAGATGCTCGACCAGATCCGCGAAAGTGGAGACGACGTCAGCGAGTTCGTCCGCAAGGTGAAGAACCGCGAAGAGGGCGTCAAGCTGATGGGCTTCGGCCACCGCGTCTACAAGAACTACGACCCCCGCGCCCGCATCGTCAAGGAACAGGCCGACAAGATCCTGGCCAAGCTCGGCGGCGATCCGCTGCTCGACATCGCCAAGGAACTGGAAGAGGCGGCGCTGACCGACGACTACTTCATCGAGCGCAAGTTGTACCCGAACGTCGACTTCTACACCGGGCTGATCTACCGGGCCCTCGGCTTCCCGGTCCGGATGTTCACCGTGCTGTTCGCGCTGGGCCGGCTGCCCGGCTGGATCGCGCACTGGCGCGAGATGCACGACGAGGGTGACAGCAAGATCGGCCGTCCGCGCCAGATCTACACCGGCTACACCGAACGCGACTACACGACGATCGACGCGCGCTAGCTACGGCGGAGTCGAGTCACAGCGAGGCCAGCACCGCCATGGCGGCGTTGTGCCCGCCGATCCCCGACACCGCGCCGCCGCGCCGGGCGCCCGAGCCGCACAGCATGATCCGCTCGTGCGCCGTCGCGACGCCCCATCGCCGCGCCGGGGTGTCCAGCGGGTCGTCGTCGTCGGCGAAGGGCCATGACAAGCCGCCGTGGAAGATGTTGCCGGCCGTCATCCCCAACGTGCGGTGCAGGTCCAGGGTGGTGGTCGTCTCGATGCACGGCCGGCCGTGGGCGTCACTCAGCAAGACGCCCTGAATCGGTTCGGCCAGAACGGAATCCAGCGATGCCAGTACCGAGTCGGCCAGCCGATCGCGCAGGGCGCCGGAGTAGGTGCCGTCGAACAGCGAGTGCGGGGTGTGCAGGCCGAACACGGTCATCGTGTGCGCACCCGAGTCGCGCAGCCCGGCCGGCAGAATGCTGGGATCGGTCAACGAATGGCAGTACGCCTCGCATGGCAGGGGATTCGGCACCTCGCCCGCGGCCGCCCGCGCATACGCCGTATCCAGTTGCGTCCACGCCTCGTTGACGTGGAACGTCCCGGCGAAGGCCTGTTCGGGCGTGACGCCGTTGTCACGCAACCGCGGTAGCCGCCGCAGTACCATGTTCACCTTGACCTGTGCGCCCTGGACAGGCGGTGCGGGCCGTTCGCCGAGCAGTCCGGCCAGCACCGCCGGCGTGACACCCGCCAGGACGAACCGGGCCCGGATCAGACGCTCCTGGTCGCCGGTGCGGTAACGCACCACGCCATCCGGTTCGACCGCGTAAACGTCTGCGCTGGTGGTGATTTCGGCACCATGGCGGATGGCGGCCGCCGCCAGGGCGTCCGTCAGCGCGCCCATTCCGCCAACGGGAACGTCCCAGTCCCCGGTCCCGCCCCCGAGTACGTGATAGAGGAAGCAGACATTCTGGATCAGCGACGGGTCGCCGAGGCGAGCGAACGTCCCGATCAGCGCGTCAGTCGCCATCACGCCGCGGACCACGTCGTTGCTGACGGCGGCGGTGATGGCGTCCCCGATCGGCTCGTCGATCAGGGCCTGCCACGCGGCCGCCGCTTGCCGCCCGCCGCTTTCCACGACATGCCGGCGGGCCTGCTCGCGGGTGTGCAGCGGTTCCAGCAGGGTTGGCCACAGTGGTTGGGTCACCAGTCGGCAGCGTCGGTAGAAGGCGGCGAGCCCCTGCGCGTCGGGGCCGGCGCCGATCGCGGCGAACGTGTCAGCGCCCGCCCCGATCAGCAGCCCGCGGTGGCCGCCGGTGGCCGGGTCGGGCGTGTACGACGAATACCGCCGCCGGGCCAGCCGCACCGAGGCGCCCAGGTCGTCGACGATGCTTGGCGGCAACAAGCTGACCAGGTAGGAGTACCGCGACAGCCGAACCCCGACGCCGTCGAAGGCTTGCACCGAGACGGCGGCTCCGCCAAGGTGTCCCAGCCGCTCGAGCAACCGCACCCGCAGGCCGGCCCGAGCCAGATAGGCCGCCGCGACCAGGCCGTTGTGACCGCCACCGATGACGACGACGTCGACGTGTCCCGGGTGCGGGCTCAGCTCAGGTAGCCCTCGACCTCGTCGGCCGGACGCACCTCGGCCGCGCGCGGGTCGCCGCCGGTTTCACGCAGCGCCCGCCGTTGCCGCAGCAGGTCCCAACACTGGTCGAGCTCGACCTCGAGCCGCCGCAGGCGATCATGCTCCTCCGATTGGGAGATGTCGCGCTGTTGCAGCTGCGCCCGCAGGGCTTTCTCCTCGGCGACCAGCTCGCGGATGTGTGCCAGGGTTTGGTTGTCGGTCGGTTTCTTGCCGTCGGCCATCGCTCCAGTGTGCCCGACCGCTCGGGGGCCGACTCGGTAGGCGAGGAAGCGCTAGCTGGGTCCCGGGAGCCGCAGCACCAGCCGCGCGCCGCCCAGCGGGCTGCTTTCCAGTGCGGCGGTCCCGCGGTGCAGGTGGGCCTGTTGGGCCACCAGCGCCAGCCCCAGCCCCGAGCCCGAATGCGAGGCGGTCGACCCGCGAGAGAACCGCTCGAACACCACATTGCGTTCGTCCTCGGGCACTCCGGTGCCGTTGTCGTCGATGGCGATCTCCACCCCGGCGCGCGAGCTGACCGCCGAGAGCTGGACGCGCGTGGCGCCGCCGTGCTTGACGGCGTTGGCGATCGCGTTGTCCACCGCCAGGCGCAGGCCGGCGGGCAACCCGACGATGATGCACGTCGGCGAGGGGACCAGTGACACGTCCAGGTCGGGGTAGATGCGCATCGCGTCGTGGGCGGCGCGGTCGAGCAGCTCGGTGATGTCGACCGGCACGTGATCGTCGGACGTCGACAGTTCGCCCTGGGCCAGCCGCTCGAGGGCGCTCAGGGTGGCCTCGATCCGTGACTGGGTGCGGATGACGTCGCTCAGCACCTCTTTGCGTTGGTCGTCGGTCATGTCCAGGGTGGACAGCACCTCGAGGTTGGTGCGCATCGCGGTCAGAGGGGTGCGCAGCTCGTGCGACGAGACGGCGGCGAAGTCGCGGGCCGACTCGAGCGCCTCCTTGGTCCGGTTCTGCTCGTCCCAAATGCGCTGCAGCATCCCCCGCATTGCCTCGGCGATCTCCACGGCTTCGCTGGCGCCGTGCACCTCGACGCGCGGCGCCTCGTCTCCGGCGTCGATCGAACGGGTCTGCTGCGCAAGCTGTTTGAAGGGCCGCACCGCGAACGCGGCCAGCAACCAGGCGAACACCGCCGCCGCGCCGATGGCGAAGCCACAGATCAGCAGGACCCGCCGGTGCAGGTTGTTGGTCTCGGCCAGCGTCGCGTCATACGTCGCGCCGACGGCGAGCGACGTGGGCTCCGGCGCGGGAATCTCCACAGTCCGGACCCGGTAGCGCACACCTTTGACGTAGGCGTCGGCGTAGTCGACGCTCAGCCTGGGCAGCGTCACGTCGGAATTCGACCTGACCTGGTCGCCGCGGCGGACCGTCATGATGGCGTCGTTGTCGTTGGGGGAGCGGGGGATTTCGTCGAGGCCGCGCGGCAGGAAGGGGATCGCGAAACCGGCGGCCTCGTCGAGCCGGCGGTCCAGCCGCTCCTTGCGGTCGTTGGTGATGCCCACCCAGACGACGACGCCGACGATGAGGACGGGAATCGCCGCGCCGATGACCGTCGCGACCACCACCCGGGCGCGCAGCGAGGGCGTACGGGTGAGGATCCGGGACAGAAAATTCATCGCCGCTCGACCTGGCTACTGCATGCGCAGCACGAACCCGACTCCGCGGACGGTGTGCAGCAGCCGGGGACCGCCATTGGCCTCCAGCTTGCGGCGCAGGTACCCGATGAACACGTCGACGACGTTGGTGTCGGCGGCGAAGTCATAGCCCCAGACCAGCTCCAGCAGCTGCGCGCGCGACAGTACCGCGGTCTTGTGCTCGGCCAGCACCGCCAGCAGGTCGAACTCCCGCTTGGTCAGGTCGACGTCGACGCCGTTGACGCGGGCCCGACGGCCGGGGATGTCGACCTCCAGCGGGCCCACCGTGATGGTCTCCGAGGAGGTTGACGCGACGGCACCGCGGCGACGCAGCAGCGCCTTCACCCGCGCGACCAGCTCGGCCAAGACGAACGGCTTGACCAGGTAGTCGTCCGCGCCAGCCTCGAGTCCCGCCACCCGGTCGTCGACCGAGCTGCGCGCCGACAGCACGCAGACCGGGACGTCGTTATCCATCGCCCGCAGCGCCGTGACGACGCTGACGCCGTCCAGCACGGGCATGTTGATGTCCAGCACGATCGCGTCCGGTCGGGTCTCGGTGGCGCTGCGCAAGGCTTCCGCGCCGTCGACCGCGGTCGACACCTCGAATCCGGACAGTCGCAGGCCGCGTTCCAGCGAGGCGAGCACGTCGGAGTCGTCGTCGACGACCAACACGCGGGGCGAGGTCCCACCAGTGTCCATGCCGCCCATTTTGCCTGATTGCCGATCACGGCGGTGCCCTGGCCGGGCCGCCGACGCCCAAAAGGTTACGTTTTCGACGCTGCGCCGCAACTGGCCGTTGACATCGGCACGCATGCGCCGAAACCAGTTGCGGTGCAGCCTGTTTCGCTTCCCCCGCCGTCGGTCGTCACCGGGAGGGGTTCGATCACTGTCGGGCAAGCCCGCTCAACTGCACCGCCAGCTGCCGACGGACCGCGGGAACCTCGGCGGCCAGACGCATCCCGGTGTTGCGCAGGGGGCGCAACGGGCGCGGCAGCGTCGCGATGCGGGTCAGCCGTCCGGTCAGCTTCAGCACCCGCTCGGCGCGTCGGCGCTGCGCGGCGCTGTAGGCGTCCAGCGCGGCGTCCGGGCCGCCTTGCAGAACCCCGGTCAGCGCGCCGGCCAGGGCCATCGCGTCGGTGATCCCGAGGTTCATGCCCTGGCCCCCGGCCGGGCTGTGCACGTGGGCGGCGTCGCCGGCCAGCAACAGCCGGCCGGCCCGGTAGCTGTCGGCGACGCGGTGATGGATGTGGAACCGCGACCCCCACACCAATTCGGTCACGACCGTTCGCCCCGGCCCGAAGCCGCGGGTGTCCAGCAGTGCCTGCACGAACCGCGCCGACGGCTGCAGCGGCGCGTCGGCCGTCGGCGCGACGACGCGGAAGATGTCCCCGGGCAGCGGCGCCAGCACCGTCAGGCCGTCTTTGGCGTAGAACAGGATCACCTCGTCACGGGGCGCTTCGCCGGTCACTCGCACGTCGGCGAGCGTGAATGACTCGGCGAATTCGCCACCGGCGAAGCCGATTCCGGCTTCCGTGCGCACCGTGCTGTGCATCCCGTCCGCCCCGACGGCGTAGGCGGCGCGGATGGTGTCCCCGTCGTCGAACGTCGCCGTCACGCCGTCGCCGTCCTGGGCGATGCGACTCAGCGCCTTGGGCCGGACGACGTCACCGCCCAGCTCCCGCAGGCGCTCGAGCAGCAGCCGCTCCGTGTCGGCCTGGGAGAGCATCAGCGTGTACGGGTGTTCCGCCGGAAGCGTGCTGAAGTCGACGGGAATCAAGATGCGCCGGCCCTGCCGCATGGTGAACCGCGGCGCGATCACGCCCGCCTTGACCATTCGCCGGGACACGTCGAGCTCGTCGAGCACCTCGAGGGTTCGGGCGTTGACGGCGGCAGCGCGCGACGTGTTGGCGCCCTCCGCCACCTTGTCGACCAGTGTCACCCGAATCCCGCGGACTCGCAGCGCGGCGGCGAGCGTGAGGCCGGTAGGACCTGCGCCGACCACCAGGACGTCGGTGTCGTTCATGGCTGGCTCCTCTCCCTGATGCGTTAGTCAACGCTTGTTGGCATAACTCCATGGTCGCGCGTCGCTAGTGCTATGTCAACAGTTGTTGGCCTACAATCGTTGACATGAGACGGTCGTCGGACGAGACGAAGGCGGCGATCCTGGCGGCGGCGCGCGAGCGGTTCGGCGCGGCGGGGTTCCAGGGTGCGACGATTCGGGCCATCGCCGCCGACGCTGGGATCGATCCCGCGATGGTGATGCGGTATTACGGCAGCAAGGACAAGCTGTTCGCCGCGGCGGCGGAGTTCGACCTGCGGTTTCCCGACTTCGCGGCGACCGAGCCGACGCAGGTCGGGCGGTCGCTGGTGCGGCACTTTCTCGAACGCTGGGAGGGCGACGAGGCGCTGGTGATCCTGCTGCGGTCGAGCGCGACCAACGGCGAAGCGGCGCAACGGATGCAGGAGATCTTCGGAAACCAGATCCGGCCGCTGGTGGCCTCACTCGCGCCGGCGGAGGAGGTGGGGGTGAGGGCGGGGCTCATCGCCACGCAGATATTGGGGATGGCGTTGTGCCGCTTCGTGTTACGGCTCCCCCCGGTCGCGGAGATGACCCGCGACGAGATCGTCGACTGGCTCGGTCCGACCATTCAGCGCTATCTCGGCCTGCCGGAGGGCTGACTCGCGAGACTTAAACCACGGTGACGTTTTGCGGCGTGTCGTGGGCGTGGTTTACGTGTCGCGCGTTGTGCCGCGCTCAGGGCACTCCGATGCGGCGGTAGCGCCGCAATCGGGTGGCCAACCGCTCGTCGGCGGGCAGCTCGCGCAGGCCGTGCAGCTCGGCGGCGATGGCATGCGCGAGTCGCCGGCAGAACTCGACGGGCTCGTCGGCCGCGTCGGGATGTTCCGGGACGACGACGTCGGCAATTCCGGACCGCAGCAGGTCCGCCGAGCGGATACCTTGCGCGGCAGCGAGTTCGGGGGCGTGCGCGGTGTCACGGAAGACGATCGCGCTGGCGCCCTCCGGCGGCAGCGGCGCCAGCCACCCGTGCAGCGCGCACAGCACCCGATCGGCGGGAACCATCGCCAGCGCCGGCCCGCCGCTGCCCTGGCCGAGCAGCACCGAGACCGTCGGGGTGTCCAGGGTCACCAGCTCGGCCAGGCACTGGGCGATCTGGCCGGCGAGCCCACCCTGTTCGGCCTCCGCCGACAGGGCCGGGCCGGCGGTGTCGATCACCAGCACCAGCGGCAGGTGCAGTTCGGCGGCCAGCGCCATGCCCCGCCGGGCCTCGCGCAGGGACGCGGGGCCCACCATCCCGCCCGCCACCCGCTGCTGCCCGAGCACCACCGCGGGCTGTCCGGAGAAGCGGGCCAGTGCCAGCAGGGTGGTCGCCGCATCGCCCTGGCCGGTGCCCGACAACAGCACCCGATCGGTGGCGCCATGGCGCAGCAGCAGCCCGACACCGGGCCGATCGGGGCGCCGTGACGCCACCACGGAGTCCCACGCCGGCACGTCGGGTATCGGTTCGGGCGGCCGCGGTGCCGGCAGGGCCCCGGGCGGGTCGGCGATGACCGTCAGCGCGCGGTCCAGCATCCGGCGCAGCTGCTCCAGCGGTACGACGTCGTCGATCACGCCATGGCGCTGCAGGTTCTCCGCCGTCTGGACGCCTTCGGGGAAGGGTTCGCCATAGAGCAGCTGGTACACGCGCGGCCCGAGGAAGCCGATCAGGGCGCCCGGCTCGGCGGCCGTGACGTGGCCCAGCGACCCCCAGGACGCGAACACCCCGCCGGTCGTGGGGTGGCGCAAATAGACGAGGTAGGGCAGGTGCGCCTGTTTGTGCAGCCGGACGGCGGCGGCGATCTTCACCATCTGCAGGAAGGCGACAGTGCCCTCCTGCATGCGGGTGCCGCCGGAGCTGGGCGAGGCCAGCAGCGGCAGCCGCTCGGCGGTCGCCCGCTGCATCGCGGCGGTGATCCGTTCGGCCGCCGCCACCCCGATGGAGCCGCCCAGGAAGCCGAACTCGCAGACCACCACCGCGACCCGGCGCCCGAAGATGCGGCCCTCGCCGGTCAGCACCGATTCGTCCAGGCCGGTGGCGGCCCGCGCGTCGGCCAGCTCTCGCGAATACTCCTCGCTGACCGGCACGGCGAGCGGCTCGCCGTCCCAGCGGATGAAGGAGCCCTCGTCGAGCACCGCGTCGCGCAGCTGAGCAGCCGTGATACGACTCACGACACGAGGCTATATAGGGTGGCTGCCATGATCGGTGTTACCCAGGACGAAGCCGTGCTGACCATCGAGCTGCAGCGTCCCGAGCGCCGCAACGCCCTCAACTCGCAGCTCGTCGAGGAGCTCCGGGAAACCTTCCAGAAGGCGAGCGACGGCTCCGTCCGGGCCATCGTGCTGACCGGCCAGGGCACGGTGTTCTGCGCCGGCGCGGACCTGAGCGGCGACGCGTTCGCCGCCGACTATCCCGACCGGCTCATCGAGCTGCACAAGTTGATGGACGCCACGCTGATCCCGCTGATCGGCGCCATCAACGGTCCAGCCATCGGCGCGGGCCTGCAGCTGGCCATGCGATGCGACCTGAGGGTCGTCGCGCCGGAGGCGTTCTTTCAGTTCCCGACGTCGAAATACGGCCTGGCGCTGGACAACTGGAGCATCCGGCGACTGTCATCGCTGGTGGGTCACGGCCGGGCCAGCGCGATGCTGCTGACCGCCGAGAAGCTGACCGCAGACGCGGCGCTGCAGACCGGGATGGCCAACCGCATCGGGGCACTCTCCGACGCCCAGGCCTGGGCCGCCGAGATCTCCGGCCTGGCGCCGCTGGCCATTCAGCACGCCAAACGGGTGCTCAACGACGACGGTGCCATGGAGGACTCGTTGCCGGAGCACAAGGAACTCTTCGACAAAGCCTGGAAGAGTCAGGACGTCATCGAGGCCCAGGTCGCGCGCATAGAGAAGCGACCGCCGAAGTTCCAGGGGGCCTGACAGCGATGCTGCGGGGGGCGCTGCGACTGGCCGCCGGCACGGCGTCGCTGGCGGCCGGCAGCTGGGTGGTGCGAGCGCTGCACGGCGCGCCGGCGGCCCTCGGTGCCCATCCCACCGCCATCAGGGCGGTGGCGCAGGGCTCGCCCAACTACCGCGAGGGCGTCTTCGTCAACCTCGACCCCGCCTCCGCCCTCACGATGGATCGCGAGGAGTTGCGGCTGGTCGCGTGGGAGTTGATCGGCAACCGGGGCGTCAGCCGGCCCGCCGCGCCGATCCCGTTGGCCGCGCCGGCCCTGTTCGACGGCGACCCCCGCCGGCTCGCCGTCAGCTGGTTCGGCCATTCGACGGCGCTGCTGGAAATCGACGGTTACCGGGTGCTCACCGACCCGGTGTGGAGCAATCGCTGTTCGCCGTCGGACCTCGTCGGACCGCAGCGGCTCCACCCGCCCCCGGTGCAACTGGAAGGGTTGCCGGCCGTCGACGCGGTGGTGATCAGCCACGACCACTACGACCACCTCGACATCGACACGGTGTTGGCGTTGACGCGCACGCAGCGGGCGCCGTTCTTCGTGCCGCTCGGTGTCGGCGCCCACCTGCGCGCCTGGGGGATACCGGAGCACCGAATCGTCGAGCTCGACTGGCATCAGAGCGCCCGGGTCGACGAGCTGACCGTGACTTGCGTTCCGGCGCGCCACTTTTCCGGTCGCTTCCTGGACCGCAATACGACGCTTTGGGCGTCGTGGGCGTTCGCCGGCCCGAACCACCGCGCGTACTTCGGCGGCGACACCGGCTACACGAAGAGCTTCGCTCACATCGGCGCCGACCACGGACCGTTCGACCTGACCCTGCTGCCCATCGGCGCCTACAACACCGCATGGCCGGACGTCCACATGAACCCGGAGGAGGCGGTCCGGGCGCACCGGGACCTCACCGACAAAGGGCTGCTCGTGCCGATCCATTGGGGCACCTTCCGGCTGGCCCCCCACCCGTGGGCCGAGCCGGTCGAACGCCTGCTCGCCGCCGCCGCACCCGAGCGGGTCGACGTGGCGGTTCCCGCCCCCGGCCAACGCATCGATCCCGCGGCGCCGCTCAAATCGAACGCCTGGTGGCGGCTCTGATTCGGGGTGCAGGCAACCTCGCCGCGCTGAGTTGAATTGCGCGGCTCCTTCTCGCGCCGCACGCGGCGCGAGAAGGAGC
>NZ_LZKD01000134.1:0-16882 GCF_001668695.1 Mycobacterium sp. E2497 | reverse complement strand
TAGCGCACTTGACTGGGGGTCAAGTGGTCGCAGGTTCAAATCCTGTCAGCCCGACCATTGTGATGTCCCGAGACACCGTTGACAGGTGTCTCGGGACATCATTTACATGTGGGGCCTGTTGGTGGGGCTGTTTCCGGGTTTTACTCCGCGTGGTTGGTAGTCGCGGGTGGGATCGAGTGTGAGTTTGCGGCTAGGCGGGAGTGGTCGTCGATGATGTTGAGGATCTCGACTCTGGTGCGGTTGGCCAGCTGCCAGTGGGTGACATCGGCTTGCCAGCATTGGTTGGGTAGGTCGGCTTCGAAGCGTTTCCAACTTGAGCGTGGCCGTTTTTGGGGTTGGGGGGTGATGAAGCCGCGTCGGCTCAGGACGCGCCAGATGGTGGCGACTGCGGGAACGGTGGTGATGGCGGAGTCGCGGGCGAGGTGTTCGGCGATGGTGGCGGCTCCGGCGTCGTAGCCCTGTTTGTGCAGGGTCTTGCGAAGCCAGATGATGCGTTCTTCCACCTGAGGATCCAGGGCGCGGGGGTTGGTGTGGGGCCGGCGTGAGCGCGGCTCGAAGGCAGCTGCACCTTCGGTTTCGTAGCGTTTGACCAGTTGGTGGACCCAGTAGCGGGAGACCTCATAATTGCGGGCAACCTCGCTTTTGCTGCGCCCTTCCAACACGACCGCGGTGATGACGAGCTGCGCCTTGGACATGGCCGACCTCCACACACAACGAGGTGTCAACTATGTCCCGAGACAGCTGCCAACTATGTCGTGAAACCAGACACTGTCAGCCCGACACAGGTCAAGGGTATTTTCACGTCAACATCGACTCCCTCTGACTTCGGTTTGACCCCAATTTGTTCCCCCAGTTGTCGGCGTACAGTGCATCCATGGCCGGGCGCCGAGCAAACCACGACGGAACAATCCGTCAGCGCTCTGACGGGAGATATGAAGCCCGGCTGAGCTACGAAGATCCCGAGACCGGAAAGCGTCGGCGGGTCTCTGCCTATGGCACCAGCCGCAAAGCGGCGATGGCTGAACTCGCCAAGGTTCGCGACAGGATCCAGGAGGGCCAGCCACCCAAGGACTCGTCAATCACCGTGGCAGCCTGGTTGGCGCATTGGCGAGCTACCAGTTTGGCTGCCTCCGATCGCAAGCCGTCGACCAAAGAGTTGTACGCCAACCTCAGCCGCAAGCACCTGGAGCCCGAGCCGTTCGGTGCCACTCGGCTTGATCGGCTGCGGCCATCGCATATCGAAGGCTTGATTCTAGCGATGCGTGCAAAGACCAAGCCCAGCAAGCGTATTGACGCGGAGACGGCGCCGGAGCGGGTGCGCGCGTTAAGCGACAGCACCATCCGACAGGCGTACACGATTCTGCGCGCTGGGCTCGACGGTGCGGTGCGCGATGGCTTGTTAGGTCGTAATCCCGCCGCCGCAGTTCGACGTCCTGGCGTCGAACGGGGCGAGGCGCTTGGACTGTCCTGGGACAAGGTGGATCTAGATATCGGTGTGTTGCGGGTGACCGCCACCCTCAACCGGGTGGGCGGGGCGCTGGTGTGTTCGGAACCCAAGACACCGAGGGCCTGGCGTGTGGTGCCACTGACCCCGGGCATGGTGACGCTGCTGCGCAAGCACAAGGCCGCCCAAGCTGCCGAGCGGCTAAGGGCTGCCAACACATGGCAGAACTCCGATCTTGCTTCACCACCGAGCTAGGGACGCGGGTTGACCCCCGCAACATTCTGCGAAGCGTTGAGGTGGCTGCCAGGAAGGCGGGAATCGAGGACGTTGGAGTGCAAACTCTGCGACACTCGGCGGCCGGCGCCTGGTCCGGCGTCGAGGTTTGGCGGTCTCGAACTTGACGAGATATGAGAGTCTCAAAACTCCGCATCGGAATCACCACTGAGCGGGGTGCAACTGGCCCGGCAGACCGTAGCGTGTTGTATGTCGGTCTCGTCGGAGAGGAGCCCGTGGTGCGGATGGGCCGGGTTACCTGGGGGCGGGCCATGATCGTTCTGGCCATATTGATGGTCATGACCGGCGCCGTCGTGGTCGTTGTACGAGTCTCGGTGCATCCCCCTGCCGGTCGGGCACCTAGAGGGGCTCCGATGAGTACGTCCAAGCCGTTATCTAGTACTTCCACTTCGGTCCAGACCGCGGCTCTGGCTCCGCCACCGCGAGGGTTCCCGGACCTGGATGGCTTCACTGACGTGTCTCGGGATCACGATGTGTCGCGCCTCTATCCTTTGGCGACGTTTACTAGCCCGACGGGCCTGCAGTGTGCGATGTGGAGCAACCGTGGAAGTACGGCAGCATCCTGCTTTGGGGAGATCCATGGTCTTGATCGTCCGGCAAACCATGTTTACGCGGGAGACTACAACGCGTACTTCGACCAGAACTCCACTCCCGCCACCGACTACCTGAACGGAAAGTTGTTGGCCTCAGGGGAAAAGGTCATCTTGGGTGCTGGTGGAAACCTGATGGGCGCCGACCAGATCACGTGCGGTGTGCAAGATGTCGTCGTCGCCTGCATGTTGGTCAGGGAATTTCGCCAGAACCACGGCGATGAGACTGCCCAACGGCACGGCTTCGTCTTGGGCCCCGAAAAAAGCTGGACCTTTTGAGCAGCTGACCCGCCTACGGCGCCGCAGATCAGGCGGTTGACTCGCTCCACCGAACAGCGATGACAAAAGCCCCTAGCCTCGGCCGGCCCTTCGGTTCAAAGATCGGCGTATGCCAACTGACTGATGGATCAGGGGGAGAAATCATCATGGCCCAAAAAGCAGGCAAGAAGGCCGCACCCGCACGGCACACCGGTGACGGATCGAAGAGCACGACAGGGCGAATTACGGCCAAACACCCACCAACAACACCCAATTGGGGCGTCCGCCATGCGCGGTCAACACCGCCGGTCGCTCGGGCTTTCGAGGCTAAGGCGCTACTGGCGCTACCAGAGCTGCCACAGCCCGATCGAGGTCAAGCCATCAACCTAGGTATCATTGCCGGCACCGATGGACCCACCGGTTGGCTCGGTGTAGGGGCCACGGACCTGTGTGAAATAGCACCGAGCGGTCAGGTTGCTCTGGCCGGCGACACATTCCCGGGAAACTGTTGCGGCTGCGGACCGGGGTGCCCCTCGATGGGCCTGCATGTCAAGCCTGGCACCCTTAACAGCAACACAATTCAGTTCGACCGCGCGTTTGGCCAAGGTGGCACCCTCTACGCCGAGCCCCCGCCTCATGTGGATCACGGTAACCCGAGCCAATTACCGGCCGGCACCATCCGGGTCTTCGGCATCGACTATGCCTTGGTGACAAGGACAGTCGACCTTCAACCTATCGATTCGCGGCTGGTACGAATCAACCCTGACGCTGGGTACTGGCCGACCGTTCCCGGGTCTTGTAGGGGCGCCGACTGGCAGTGGGGGAACCAAACGCAGATCAGCGGCTGCCAGGCGCCCGACGGTTGGGTGTACATCGTCGCGGACGGGTTCGCCCGCGATCACAAGGTAGTCCTCTATCACTGCCGTGCGGAGACCTTTGAGAACCGGGACACATGGTGGGCCTGGGCAAGGGTTGGCGAAGGCCCGGACTGGGCATGGGATCAGCCCGGCGTGCCCCCAACACCTTTGAACGTTTACAACAATGACGTTTTCGGCGAGTTAAGCCTGCGCATAATCGAAGATAAGTTCGTGTTATCCGCGTTTAACGCGACCACAGGAAATATCGAAGTTCGGGTGACTGACGACGTGACGCAAGTGTTGGCGTCGCCAGACCGGACACCAGTCACGGTCGTCGCGACCCAATCTCCAGACTCAGTTCCGAACAACTACGGCGGCTACATCGTTCCCGGCTCTACCCTCGACCAGGCACTGATTTTGGTGAGTCGGTGGTCCCCACCAAACTATCCGTACAACGTGCAAGAGTTCGTCGTCAATCTCAATCGCTGATACATGAAGCGGTGTTGAGCTGACATCCTCTATATCACTGCGAACCAGCTCGGGACGCTGGTGACATCTGCCGGAATGCGATGAGGAGAGATAATTATGGCCGACGTAATTGCGGGTGGGATCGATGAGGAGAACCGCACCCGCTTTTCAGGTGATGGCGGCCTCGGACAGGCCGTTGGCGGCGCTCAGGAACCGGTCCAGCGCCGAGGCGAAACCGCTGGTGGACAAACCGTCCAGATACAACAACGGCAGTCTCGTCTCGCCCGATGGGGCACCGCGATGCTTCTGATCGGAGATGTGGTAGTTGCGGCAGGCGCTCCGTTCTTGAATAAGCGCTTCGAAGGTTGGAACGGGCCGCTAGAGGCCGGCGCTGCGGTAATTGCGATTGGCACGTTTCTGGGCGTTTGGCTTCTGCAGCGCTACCGCGGGGCGGGCCGTTCCGATAGGAACTCGATGCGCGACGCCATTGCGGCCGCATTCGTTGCCACATACCTCGTCATCGTCGGTTGGGCGACCTTTTCCAAACTCGGCGGAGACCAGACGCAATTGGCCAGAGATCTTGTCACAAACTTCACGGTGTTAGTCGGAGTGGTCGTTGGCGGCTACTTCGGTGCAGACGCCATCAAACAGGTCACCCTGATAAACGCACAACGTCGCCAACAGGGCGGCGAAGTCGGCCCAAATTAGCGGATCCGCCTGACCGTTGGGCAGCCTCGTAAAGGGCTGGGTTCGTACGACTAGGTATCTCAAAAGAGACGACATAAGAGAATCTCGAAAGCGAGTCGCAGTTATGGCCGAGCTAGAGGGGGTATGACGACAGCATGCGCATTGCCGGATTTAGCGGAGGTGGCTGATCACCGCCTTCTTTACCGATGCCTCTGCTTCCGGCTTCACTGGGTCCCGACGGCGGCTGCATGCGTGTCGATTCGGAGGGGACTTTCGGCCCTTTCGACTGTTTGCGGGTCCGCGTAACTTCCCATGTAGTAGCCCTACATGAACAGGGTCGCTGGCCGAGGGAATAGGGGAAATTCGATGGTTGACAGTGATGGCGCTGACACCGGCGCGACTGGTGATTACGAGGAATTGAAGGACGACTATCCCGCTGAGTTTCACGAACTCGCCATCGGCACGCCGATCAATGCCGACATGAATAGGATAATGCTGACAAAGCGGGCGTTCGATGAGGGAAAGCTGAGCGCCCGCGGTCTATTGATCTTCGATGAACACAATGCTCAAGAAGATACTCATGTATGGGCCGGGGGTGTTGACAGCAGGTCACAAAATACATCCGGGTGGAATGCTTCGGCATCGATGAAATTGAATGCCGGAATTGCCGATTTCTCCGCAAAGTTTTACGCTAAACAGACGCACAATGAGTGTACTCGATCATCGAAAGCCGCGATCGCGGGAGTAAGCAAGTGGACGAACTTTATTGAATTAGAAACAGGCAACACGGACACAGAATATTACAACTGCGCAACGGAAAACTTCCAGGACAAGTATGACGCCGTATCACAAGCCGCCGTCACCGCCGAAAAAAACGCCGCAACCGGCGCCGGTCTTTCGGAGTTGCTGTTCCATCTGATCGATTTCTACAAGACGTTCGGGACAGGCTTTGTGGCCCGACTAGATCTGGTGGCCTACGGGGTCTTCGAAGCATCTTTGACGAGGGACAGTAAGTTTATTCAGGATGTTTTCAAAATCGGTGGGGGAGTCGCGGCTTCCCTTCCCTTCATCAGCGCTGAAGCTGCAGCAGAATACGTGCAAACGCACATGGACCAAAACGTCCAAACGATCTTTAACGCGCAGTCGTTCGGCAGTCCACCACAAGCCCCACCCGCGACATGGGCGAACAACGCAAGGCAAGCCCTCAACGGTAAGAGCATTGAAGAGTTCCTCAGTGGCGAGGCATGGTCAACGGCCGCTCCCGAACAGGTGGCTGAACCGGCCAATCCGACGCTGAAGTCTGCTCCCATTGACCCCTCGAAGCTTGTTGACATACCAAAACTGCCGAGCATCCTCGGCCCGGCGATCGAAGTACTGAAGCACAACATTCTGGGAATTTCGGGCAGCGTGGAATCCCCGGCCGTTCCCGACGAAACTCCGGCCGAAATCACGGCCGACGTCGAGGGCGAGCAGAACACGCTGAAGGGCTATGCGGAGTCCAGCCAGGTAGCCATCACTGGTAAAGCCGCGGAGACCGACAAGAAGGCCGACAGTGAGATCACCGATAAAGCTGCACAGCCTGTTCTTGGACTCCGTAGCGTCCCTGACAGTGGCGGCGACGACAGCGGCAACGACGGCAGTGGGGACACGAGTGGTGGGAGGGCAAGCGGCACCGCGTTCGACCTCGGTGGTTATGTAGTCGGCGGATACCGCTACCTGCCGTGGAGTGAGATATTCCCCAAGCTTAAGTTAAGTCCGGCGCTCACAATGTCCCAAGTGGTGTTTGGCCACTCCTTAGCATGGCTTGAGATCCGAGGTGTCTTCGCGCAGTATTTGGAGTTCTGCGCTGCCTTTCGTGGCGTAACCCGCAATCAATCCGGAGATGAAGTAGATATCGGGAACACGGCCAGTGCATTCCGGCTGGCGCTGGATGTGGTGAGTGAATCGCTCACCAACGAGCTGACTGACGAGAACGCAAAGCTCGGCCTCGACTTCCTCCAAACATTAGAAGCCTGGCTCAAAGAGGAGCTCGACGCCAACGATTTCGACATGTACGAGCACTACCAGTTCTGGATCAACAATTACGAGTGGCTCAAAAGAGTTGCCTTCGGCGTGGTGGCCGTCGTCGAGCACGACAGGCAGTACTTCTATCAGGAAAACCCCTACCCGAACTGTCCGCTGTTGCACGACCCGCAACCAAAGGGATTCACTCGCGCGACGAGCATTAGGGCGGCGGACTTGATCTCGCATAACGCCTATCGGCTGTACCCAATCATTTCGACCGATGTCCACGGCGAACCATGCTTCGCCTGGGTCGGGGCACCATCACGGCTCACCGGCGACAACGAAGACGAACGTCTCCGGCGCAGCGGGTTGTTGACACTGTCATACCGCGCCCCAGAGTTCAGTCCGGACGGCCCGAAAGGGAACCACCCTGAGGATTGGTATTACGTAATCGGCGATGCTAAGCCCCATGTCCGTGGGGAATTCGATCAGACCGTCGTGCCCATGCTGATCCATCAGAGCACGGCGGTGGCCGACGAGCTCCTCAGCGCCGAGAACGCAACTGATTTTCAGGGTAATTTCCCCAGTGCCGAGGAACGCTTGCAAGAAAGATGGAACAATCGCAAAGCGATGTTTGGAATGCATCTGTATCCTGGCGTCGGCGACGATACTGGCTTCGGACCAGTGGAAAGACTGCTGCAGGTCGCGGGGCAACTTGCACACGACGCAACCGAGTACGCCACTGTGCTGCCCAAGAAGGACGAGACGGGCACATACGGTGCGATCTGGGACGTACAAGGGGTATGTGCGGCGTATTCCGCCCCAGAAAAACATGACGCGATGTTTTTCTGGGGTCCTGAGGCAGGGCCGGGAAAAGGCCTGTTCAAACAAGACGTGTTTGATCAGTGTGCAGTCAAGTTCATCCCCGTCGGCTATCGCGCAGCGAAAATTGCCGTGAAAACTGCCCTGGGTGCTAAAGGCGGAGGAGATCTCGACCGCCGTTTCAGGCCCACCGAATTGGAAGCCTGGATGAAGGCTGGCGGAGGCCCAATGTGGATGAAGCCCCGGACCGAGCTGTTTGATCGTCTGCAGGAGCTCGCGGGAAATAAACCACCTCCGGAAGATTACTAATGTGACCGCATCGGGCATGCCGGGTCGTGTTTAGCCCGGACACATAGCTGACAGATGGTTCCGGGGACATCCCCGACACTCTGCGAAAGTGAAACGCCGGAGCGTGAACGAACGATGGTTGGAGATCCTGCTAGCACCCAAGCGCGATGACATCACGGTGGCCGAGACGTGCCGCCGCTCCGGCATCTTGCGGCAACGCTTCTACGTCTACCAGCACCCGGCTACCGGCGAACCTACGGGCGTGCCGCTCGCGCCTCCGGCATACGCGCTCGTGCAGTACGTCAAAACAACCTGCGACATGCAGCTCACCCGCACTCGTTCCGGTCTCGAAATAGACCACATTCGAGACACCACCGGTTGCCTTACTGCCGCACGTATTTGTCCAGGTCGCGCCGTCTCAAATGTTCGTCTCAGAAATAGATGTCTCAATCGATACGTTCTACCAATTGGTGAGACACACTTCCGAACTTCCGATTTCCAGCTCGAACACTGGTACCCGACTTGGCATACGCGCGTGAGCACTGTCGCTCAAACTCTCGGACAGCAGAATGCCTCTCGGCGAGGCGCGAACCCGCATCAATGGCATAGGGCACATGGGTCGCGATCGTGTCGTCAATGATCACCATCTTGTTGTGGCAGTGCACCAGTTGGTCGGTCGGTTGCGCCACGCCGCTCGGCGCAATGACTTATCGCTAAGGCCTCAACGTCAGCCAGGCTGGCGAGGCTGCCGCCCCGGTGACGTCGACCGCATGGGTGGAGTCCGAATGGGTGGAGTCCGACCCCGCGATCACGATATAGCCGCCCCGGGCCTGTGCCGGTGCGGCCAGTCCGACAGTGCAGAGAGCAAGAATCACTGCGGACGCAGAGGGCGTAACCAGATGCTAGGGAATGGGGTATGAGCTGGGAACACTTCACACCCGCTGACGGCGATTGCACGGTTGCGCATCTGGGGGTCAAGTGGTCGCAGGCTCAAATCTGTCAGCCAGACGGTGTGATGTCGCAAGACATCGGAATAGCCGCGGAGCTACTTTAGGTATCGAGACTGAGACAAGACGTCGGGAAAATACACGCTCCCGCCCTTAGAAGCGTCCGTGCGTTCGACGAACGCGGTGACGCCTGCTCGGCGGAGCGAAAATTCGGCTCTGCCACCGAACCCGCACCGACTTCAACATTCACCAACACACGAGGTCATGATTGACGGGCATAACCAGCGCCAAGACGATCAGCCACAGTCCGACACATCGTGGGACGGGTGGAATGACGTGCTCGGCCTTCTACGCGGCTGTAAGGCGTTGCTGATTAACAAGTTTGGCTTATGGAAAAAGAATTGTCTTGTATCAATGGCGATTTCACCTGGGTTGTTGCGCCTGATGGGCTGAATTGGTTGTCAACTCACAGCTACTCGTGAGTCACCTCGGAGCTTGCGTGCTTAGCGTCGTCGTCGGCCGCTTTGATCACGGAATTTTGGGGGACTGTCGATGACCCGGGCGCAACGCATTTCGAATTGGGATCCCGAGGATCTCGCGGCTTGGGAGGCCGGCAATAGGAAGGTCGCTCGGCGGAACCTGATCTGGTCTGTGTTCGCGATGCACGTCGGCTACTCGGTCTGGTCGATCTGGTCGGTGATGGTGTTGTTCATGCCCAGCTCTGTGTACGGCCTTTCGCCGGCCGACAAGCTTCTGCTGGGTGCCACCGCAACGCTCGTCGGTGGCTGTCTGCGCATCCCGTACGCGGCGGGGGTGGCCAAGTTCGGCGGCCGCAACTGGATGGTGTGCTCTTCGCTGGTGCTATTGATCCCGACGGTTGGCACGATCCTGTTGCTGGCCAACCCCGGTCGGCCGTTGTGGATGTATCTGGTGTGTGCGGCGCTAACTGGCATGGGCGGCGGCAACTTCTCCGCGGCGATCGCCAACGTCAACGTCTTCTACCCCCAGCGACTCAAAGGCGCGGCGCTGGGCATTGCCGGTGGCGGTGGGAACATCGGGGTGCCGATGATCCAGGTCATAGGTCTGGTAGTGCTCGCGACCGCCGGCAACCGGCAGCCGTATTGGGTATGCGCGATCTATTTGGTGCTGTTGTCACTGGCCGCCCTCGGGTCGGCACTGTTCCTGGACAACGTGGAGCTGCCCCGCGGTGAGCACAAACCCATGCGGGCGGCTCTGGTGCAGCGTGACACCTGGATCCTGGCGATGCTCTACGTCGCGACCTACGGCTCATTCATCGGATTTTCGTTCGCCTTCGGCCAGGTGCTGCAAATGAACTACATGGCCACCGGGCAAGGTGCGCTGCAGGCGTCATTGCATGCCGCCCGCGTCGCCTTTCTCGGACCGCTGCTCGCGTCGCTGGCCCGAATGTACGGCGGCAGGCTCTCCGACCGCCTCGGCGGAGGCGCCGTCACCCTGGGAGCCCTGTTTGCCATGATCGCTGCCATCGGCGCGCTGATCGAGGTGAGCGCGCATGCCGACAATCGCTCCGGGCCCTTGAGCGTGGCCGCCATGACCGGTTACATCGTCGGTTTTATGGCACTTTTCGTCTTGTGCGGGATCGGCAACGGAGCCGTGTACAAGATGATCCCGGCGGTCTTCGAGTCACGCAGTCAATCCATGTACGCCATCGAGGCCGAGCGTCGCCACTGGGCCCGTGCGATGTCCGGCGCCGCGATCGGAATCGTCTCCGCGGTCGGCACGCTCGGCGGTGTATTGATCAATCTGGCGCTCCGACAGTCCTATCTGACCACCGGTTCAGAAACGACGGCGTTCTGCTTTTTCTTGTTGTGCTATCTCGTTGGGTCAGTGCTGACGTGGTGGGTCTACGTGCGGCGCCCGTCCGCCGAGGCGAAACCGGAATTGTGCGAATTGTCGCTTGCCGAAACCGGTGGTTCTTAACTGCGGCGCGCGGTCACGGTCACTAACGCGTCGCGATGGTGCGCGGCATCTCGGTCACCGGCCGAGAAACTTTTCCCGGTCAACTATTACGCGATCGATTTCACCTCGGGCGACAACCTGTCCTGAATCGTCAATCGCCTCCACTTCGAACGTCAGACGTCGCCCGTCGACCGGCGATACCGGCTCGGCGGTGACCTCTACCGTGCCGCCTACGTGGGTCGCGCGCCGGTGCTCGATGCGCACCACGGTGCCAACGGTCGTCTGGCCGGGACCGGTGAACGGCGCAGCGGCCTGCACTGTGGCCGCTTCCAGCCACGCAATGAGCCGTGGTGTCGCGAGCACGGGCACATCGCCGCTGCCGACCTGCTCGGCGGTGTCGGCGTCGGTCACTTGGTAGCGCATCACTACACGCTAACGCGCCCGGGAATATCCCTTAATCCCCGGCATCCAGCCCGAATGGTCCTCTCGACGATTGTCCGGGCGAAGCACGTAAACATCGGTGCGAGAACGGAACAACTCGAAGATTGCGCAGGCATGCCGTGATCTGGAACCGGTTGCAGCGCAACGGGACAGCGCGTCATCGCCGCAACGCGTATGTCGGGAACGCGGCGCCGCAACGGGTGAGGCCCCGGGGTCGAATGTGACGAACGTCAACGGGCCATAGTGATGGCCGTCATAGCTTGATCAGCATAAATGAGGTCATCCTAACCAATCGTTTGTTTATCTAACGGCTGGGAGAGCATGATGGCCGACCTTGAGTTTGCTCATGACCTGACCCTCGACGAGGCGCGTCGACGCAGCGCAGTGCTCGACGCGATAGGTGACGACTGGGACCCCGTCGCCGTGCTCGCCGAGGAACAGAAGGCCTACGACATGCTGTACTCCGACCTGGACGCCGAGCAGCAGCGGATCTACGACCAGCTGGTCCGCGCTGGCGTCCTCCCCCCACGGACGGTGGATCGTGTTACCGATTGATCCGACCGCCGACCGTAGCCGCCGCGCATGGCTGCCCTGCCCGCGCTGCGACCACCGCGCGGAATGTGGCGATTGCCGAAGCACGCGAAACTGCGACACGCACTGGCAATACCTGCTCAGCAACAAGGGGACGCTGGTGCACCTGCAGTGCTCCGATTGCGGCCATCTCTGGTCGACAGATACCCATCGCCGCACCGCCTGAGCGGCGTCGCTATTGCGTGGCCACGAACGAGAAGTTGCGAGCAGTCGCGACGAGCTCCGGGTCAACGACACAGCGAGTGCCATCGACATTTGCCTGCCCTGACACCACCTTGGCCGCCGCCGCGGCACCGGCGGCATTGCGGGTGGGACCCCAGCCGCCGACCAAGCCCTGACCGTTATCCGACAGGGCGACACAGCCACCCCGACCCTCGGCGAGAACGCGGCAGTCGGTTGCGCCGTGCCTCTCGGCGCAATGACTGACCGCGTACGTCTCGACGTCACTCAGACTGGCGGCGCCGCCGCCGACCGTCACTTCGACGGCATGGGTGGAATCTGAACCCGCGATCACGATGTAGCCGCCCTGGGCTTGTGCCGGTGCGGCCAGTCCGACAGCACAGGCGGCAAGGATCACTGCGGACGCGAGAGGCTTGAACACATACTTCCTTTCACAGCGCGCTCGGGCAGAAGTGGCGCGGTACTCCTACGGTGCTCGCTCCCCGGGAGATCGGCTCACCGCTTAACAAAGCCTTGACACGCGTGTAGCAAATCTTCACCTTTGTGGCCCGCGGCCTATGGGGCGTGATGCGGCGCCACTCACCAATGGGTTCCGCCGATGCTTTGCTCTGGTGCGTTCCCGGCCGTAAACGAGGCACCGTCGGGCGAACGCCCGCATCGCGAAGGATGATGAGCGTCATGGACGCTGAACTGAAACGCTGGCTGGACTCCGGCGAGCACTTCGATTACCTCGGCTTCGACATCTTCTACCGCGTGGAGGGCAGCGGCCCTCCGCTGTTGCTGATCCACGGGTATCCCTTCAATTCGTTTGACTGGGCGCGGATCTGGCCCACGCTGTCGCAACGGTTCACCGTCATTGCACCGGACATGATCGGCATGGGATTCTCCGAAAAACCGGTGGCCTACCAGTACTCGGTGGGAGACCACGCCGACATGCACGAAGCTTTGCTCGCGCACCTGAACATCCGCAACGCGCACATCCTGGCTCACGACATCGGTGATTCCGTCGCTCAGGAATTGTTGGCTCGTCATGAGTTCGGTCAGCAAAGCTATGACGCGCTGCGCATCGACTCGATCACCTGGCTCAACGGCGGAATGTTCGTCGAGGCCTACAAACCCAGGACGGCGCAGAAGCTGATGTCCGGCACCCCGTTGGGCGACGTCTTCAGCCATGTACAGAACAGCCCGGTGTCCCGTCGGCTGCTCGAGCCGACACTGCGCGAGATGTTCGGCCCGAACACCAAGCCGACCCGGCACATGATGGAGGTCTTCAATCAGATCTTGGACTACAACGACGGCCGCCGGGTGCTGCACAAGGTCGGCCGGTTCATCAACGATCGCTATACACACCGAAACCGGTGGGTGCGTGCCATGCGACAGACCGCGGTTCCCATGCGGTTGATCGACGGGCCGGTCGACCCCAACTCCGGTGCCCACATGGCGCGCCGCTATGCGGAGGTGATCCCCGAGGCGGATGTCGTCATGCTCGGCGACGACATCGGGCACTGGCCACAAATTGAGGCGCCCGACGCGGTGTTGACCCACTTCCTCAACCACATCGACCGCATCGGCACCAGCTGACCGACCGATCGTCCGGCCGGTGGCGGGCTAGCCGTGATGCGGCGGTCGTTCCTCGCGCAGCCGACCCTCGTCCGACGCCGAGCGCATCTGCTCCTCGTCACCGAACCGCTCCACGTCCTCAGGCGTGATGCGTACCCGCGACGGCTTCGGCGCGGCCGGTGGGTGCTGCGGTTCGGTGGGCACGACGCGATTATGACCTACTGCTGAAAAGCCGGTAGGACGGTGCCGGAGTCGCGAATCTCCCAGATGCTGGCTTTGGTGATGCCGTCGAAGTTGATCTTGTTCAACGTTGCTCGCGAATACGTGAGGTCGATGGCGACGTGAGTCGCGGTGTTGCCGTACGGGTCGGTCATCGGGAACGTGCCCTGCACGTTCACTGCGGACGCGTCAGGATAGGTCGCTCTCGCGTACCTGAGGATGTCGATGGTGTCCATCCGGGCGCCGTCTCTGATCATCTGCTCGGTGTAGTTGTCGCGAATGGCGAATCGTGCGTCGACCACGTCGCCGTTCGGTCCCGGGGCAGTGGTGAAGGTGACTCCGTCCGGCTTCTTGGGGGCGGGCGGTGTCGAGGGTGGCGCCTCGGACGGTGCCGACGATTCCGCCGTGACCGAATTGTTCGACGTGGCGTCTTTCGTGTGGTCGAAAGCCCAGGTCTTGCCAACGATGGCGAGCAGAACCATCGCGCTCAGCGCCGCCAGGGCCAGGGCCGCCTTTCCTTGCGGGCCCTTCTTCAGCGGTTCGGTGGAGAAGGCATACTCGCTGGTCCAGTTGAGACCATCGAAGTACCGTTGCAGCCCGTGGCCGACCCCGGACGGGTCGGGGTACCAGCCCGGCGCCGATTTAGGCGGCGGCGGCGCCTGTTCAGGTGGCATCAACCCATTTTCGTCGCGAACCAGACATCCCGGCTACCCGCAGTGCTGACCGCTCGAAACGGATCCCGTCCGGTGCGCCGTCATGCCCTCACCCCTTCAGTGCTCGCGATGAACGTGAGGTGGCTTTGGCGTGACGGTTGGGCGTGACGCCGGGCATTCGACGCGCCGGGGCGTCCGGTAACCGCTATGAAATTACGGTGAGCAACCACCACGTGAACCTGACCCAGCAGGAAAGCTCGTTGATCGGCGAGAGTCATCCCGAGGCGCTCGCTCGCATGGACGAGCAGTCGCTGAAGCAATTACAGAGCCGGCTCAGGCAAGCGCGCGAGAAGAACTTCAGCCTGTTGCGGCGTCAGGGCGCGGCTCGGGTGGAGGCCGAAGGCGCCCGCGGCTCCGCCCAGCCGGCCAACGAAAAGCGTGGCGAAAAGGTGGAAATCTTCGACGAGGCACTGGCTCGGGTGGGCGAGCGCCTCGGCGCCATCGGCGGCGATCAGTAGCAAACACGGAGGGACGGTCGATGCCGTCGTAAAATCACGAAAATTCGTGGTTTAGTAATGGCATGTGTTGGGCACACAGCGCCATGACCGCGCATCGTCATGTCCTCCATTTCCTTGCTCCCGCGGTCGTCGGGGTGTCGGGCGTCAGCGCCTCGGTCTTCACTTCCACGATCCCGTTTGCCTCTGCCGCTCCGTGTCCGGACGTCCAGGTGGTGTTCGCCCGCGGCACCGATGACCCGCCGGGCCTTGGTCCGACCGGACAGGCGTTCATCGATTCCCTGCGGCCCCGCGTCGGCGCAAAATCGCTCGACGTATATCCGGTCGACTACCCCGCCACCCACGACTGGACGAACGCGGGCGAGGCGGGCGTCAGGGACGCGGGCGCTCATGTCGTTTCAATGGCGCACGACTGCCCCAATACCAAGATGGTGCTCGCCGGCTATTCCCAGGGTGCGGCCGTGATGGGCTTCGTCACCTCAGCTGCCGTACCGGCCGGGATCGATCCGGCGAGCGTGCCCAAACCGATGGACCCTGAGGTGGCCAACCACGTCTCGTCTGTCGTGCTCTTCGCATTGCCGAGTGACAAGGCGATGAACTTCTTTGGCGAGCCGCCGGTCGTCATCGGTCCGCTCTATCAGCCGAAGACCCTTCAGGTATGCGCCTCCGGGGACCCGATCTGCTCCGACGGGATGAATTTCGCCGCCCATGACACGTACTCGAGCAACACGGCAGCGATCGATCAGGGCGCGGCGTTCGCGGCCAGTCGTCTTGGTGGAGATTCCGGCGGGCCGGCGGGTGCCGGTCCGGGAGAGCCGACGACGACCGTCGGGTTCCCGTCTCCAAACGGAGGCTCTGCCCGTTAATCGGAGCTTGGCAGCGTCGCACGACGATGCCTCGTTCGAAAGCGTAGTAGCGCAAGTTATTTCGCATCGCGGATCGATCCGACGGCGGCGCGGCGTGCCGGTGGCAGCGCGAGCATAATCGGGTTGTGGACTCAGACGGCGGCGTCGGAGCGCAGTTTCGCCGGCTACATCAAGAGGGGTGCTTTCTCATCCCGAACCCGTGGGATGCGGGCTCCGCGATCGCTCTCGCAAATCTCGGCTTCCCGGCGCTGGCCACCACGAGCGCCGGGCTGTGCTTCGCGCGCGGTCTGCCGGACACGGTGACCGCGCTCTCCGTCGACGCGGCGCTGCAGAACATCGCCGAAATAGTCGCCGCGGTCAGCGTGCCCGTCAACGCGGACTTCCAGGCCGGCTATGCCGGCGGCGCCGACGAGCTTGCGCGGAATGTGGCGCGCTGTGCGGACACCGGCGTGGCCGGGCTCTCCATCGAGGACGGCACGGGCATCGCCGACGCGCCGCTCTTCGAGCTGGCCGAGGCCACCGATCGCGTCCGCGCCGCACGTTCGGCGATCGACGGCTCGGGGGCCGACGTCGTGTTGACCGGCCGCGCCGAATGCTTCCTGTACGGCCATCCCGATCCGCTCGCCGAGGCCATCACGCGGCTACAGGCTTACGCCGAGGCGGGAGCCGAGGTGCTGTTCGCGCCGGGGGTCCGTACCGAAGCGGACATCGCCACTCTGGTCGACGCCGTGCGGCCGTATCCGGTCAACGTTCTGATTTCGTCGAACACTGGGCTGACGGTGGCCGACCTCGCACAGCTGGGGGTGCGGCGGATCAGCGTCGGCTCAGCCTTCAGCCGGGTCGCGTGGGGTGCTTTCTTAGGTGCCGCGCGGAAATTGAAGGACGACGGGTCATTCGAGGGACTCGCCGGTGCCGCGAGCTTCGACGAGCTGAATGCGTTGTTCACCGAGTAGTGCGGTTCGATTCGTTAATTCGTGCCCGGCTGCTGGACGGCGGACGGCTCATCCGGTGCCCTATGCGGATCCGAGACGCACGATCAACGACTTGAGACCGACGCCAAGCAGCAAGCAAGTTGGGGAAATCGATCCGCGTTTCTCGCACTGCTCCTATTCTTCGACCAACAGATACGGATCTCGCCCTTTTGGCAAGGAGACGAAATGAGGATTCGTTTCATTGTTTCGGCGCTCGGGGCGGGTGTCGTGGCGTTAGCGGTGGGGTGTGGCGGCGGGCAGGGTGGCGGCCACAGCACAACGCCGGCGC
>NZ_LZKD01000133.1:0-34200 GCF_001668695.1 Mycobacterium sp. E2497 | reverse complement strand
CCACCGGTGGAGCCGCCGCCGGCCCCACGGCAGGTGCACGCTCCCGCGGTTGGTCCACAGCCGGGAGCGGCCGGCGGCGGTGGCGGCGGAACCAGCGGGACAGGTGGCGGCATGGGCGGTGGCGGTCCGGTGCGGCCGTCCCCGGCGCCCCCGGTGCCACCGCCCCCACAGAAGCAACCCGGCTTTGTCAGGCTCGCGCCGTGAGACCGGACCTGCGATATTCGGCCCGCGCCTGCCCCGTCTACCGCAGCGTCTCGGTGGGCACCGCGTAGCGGTCCTGGTATGCGCGCACCCGCTCGCGCACCTCGCCTTCCCGTAGGCCGGTGTCCGACCAGGTGTACCGGCCGCGGCCGCCGTCGCCGGGATGGGTCGCCAGGAACTCGCGCATCCTCTGCTCGGCTTCGGGTCGCAGTTCACGATCCAGTCGCTGGTAGATGTCCTTGATCGTGGTCCACGGGTCGTTGACGAAGTCGCTGTATTGCACGTCGATCACGCGGTCCGCCGGCACCGCCCCGCTGTCGCGCAGGGCCATCTCTCGTTCCAGGCCGACGACGATCTCCTCGTAGGACTGGGCCGCGCACTCGGCGACGCTGGAATCGTCGCTGCACATCCGGCGCAGGTGGTGGGTCAGGGCGGCGATCGGGCTGGGCGGAGTCTGAAGGTGCGCAGGTGGCGGCGGCGGAATCTCCGGTGGGCTGGGCGGGACCATGTCTCCGGAGGGAAGCGCCATGATTGCCGAGGCGAGCGCCGTAGTGGGCAGGTCCGCGGCTGCAGTGCCGGTGAACTGCTGACCCGCATCGGTTGCGGCGCCGTGCAGATACGCCGCAGGGTGCGTCGGCCCATTCGATGCCGGCGCGGGAGTTACCAAAATGGGAGCGATCTTGCTTTGATCGTGCGGGCAGTAGGCCTCTACTGACGCTGTGATGAATCGGGTCATGGTGGATTCGAGGCGAGCCGGGGGGTAGAGGCGCTCGGCCGGATCCTTGGAGTACGCATTTTTCAGCATCGCGCCCACGACGGTGTTCACGGGAATGCCTCGATCGAGCACAAGACAAATCTTGTGGGCGGTGTCGATCAGGCTTGGGACGCCCTCGACAGCGGGGATGTCTTCCTGGTTGAGAAGCGCCTTGAAGATTTCGTCCTGGTTGGGGTCGGCCGCTGCTGCGCCCTCGCGCAGCGTCGCGCCGCCGGTTAGCACCACGCTGACGGCGACGACAGCGCTGGCGCGGCCGGTGATGCGGGTGAACATGAGGAGTTTCCATTCCTGGTAGTGCCGTCAGTCGACGGGCTCGAATCGTGAATTGCGCCGCGCGCGTGGGTGTCTGGCCAAGCCGTCCGGCACGTCGGCGAGATCAGCGAGCGTTGGCGTTCCGGTCGGGCAACGGCCCCGCGGCCGGCTCGCCGCGGCGGCTCCGCCGAAGAAACCGATCGAAAGGCCCGACTATCCGTTGAACTCGCCTCAATCGTCGACGCGCAATGTGTTTGGATGCCACAGCGCCCGAGTCGCCACTGAAACGAATCGTCGGCGGCGGACGTCGACGAAAGGGTCCGTGGCCAATATCATGGGCGCTCCGCGGCAGGGCAACCCGGAAGGTTGGGCGAGGTTGCAACCTCGCTCATTCCGCCAGATCCCAACAGTCGCTGGATGAAGTGTCCAGCAGTGGGCACGCCGCTTGAACACGGCATCTCTGGAGCGTACCGCCGCCGTTACGACCTCCGGTAGGGGCATGTCCCGGATCTACGCTGCAAACTGACTGTCAGCCGACCCGCGAAGCGCGGTCCCATAAGCGAAAAGCGCGCACGCTAAGGCTCATTCGGCGTCACGGTGTCCGCACGGGCGTCAAGGCTCCGCACGCGCGGGGTAGGTGGCATGTCGACCAAGGCCACAACGTATTCAGAGCCCGGTATCTGCAGCACCGCGTATGATCACCGCAGGGTGACAGGATGGCGTCAGCGCAGGGGTTCCACGTCGCCAGCGACGCGTGAAGACTCCTGCAGGGCAACACTTTAGGAGCGCCATGGACGAGGACTGCCTGAAGCTCACCACCTATCTGGCCGAGCGTCGGCGAACCGGCGAAGGGTTTGTCTCCGACGTCCTGCTCGACCTCTATGCGCGGCATCGCATCGCCTGTGGCGTGGTCCTGCGCGGCATCGGCGGCTTCGGGAGCGGACGCCACCTGCGGACCGACGAGTCGCTGACGCTGTCGGAGGACCCGCCCGTCGCCATCGTCGCGGTCGACACGAAGGCGAAGATCGAAGCCCTGCTCGACCCGGTGCTGGCCGTGAAGCAGCGCGGCCTGGTGACGTTGGAGCGGGCGCGGCTGCTGCGCGAGGATGTCGGGCCGGTGCGGTTGCCGGACGAATTGCGCGAAGCCGTCAAGCTGACCGTCTACGTCGGGCGCAAGGAACGCGTCAACGGGGTCCCGGCCTACGTCGCCGTCTGCGACCTCCTGCATCGGCGCCGGATAGCCGGCGCGTCGGTGCTGCTCGGGGTCGACGGCGTCACCCACGGGCGGCGGCACCGTGCGCGCTTCATCGGCCGGAACGCCAACGTGCCGATGATGATCCTCGCCGTCGGGTCGGGTGAGCGCATCGCGGGGGTTCTGCCGGAGCTGGCACGGTTGCTCCACGGCCCGATGTTCACGCTGGAGCGGGTCCGCCTGTGCAAACGCGGCGGCGAACTCTTGGAGCGGCCGCATGCCCTGCCGGGCGTTGACGAACGCGGTTTGCCGCTATTCCAGAAGTTGACGATCTACACCTCCGAGTCGGCCCTGCACGACGGGGTGCCCATCCACCGCGCCATCGTGCGGCGGCTGCGTCAGCGCGAAGCGCCCGACGGCGCGACGGTGCTGCGGGGCATTTGGGGATACCACGGGGACCACCGACCGCACGGGGACAAATTTCTCTCGTTGCGCCGCGACGTTCCGGTGGTGACCATCGTCGTGGACACGCCCGCCAACATCGCCGAAACCTTCGACGTGATAGACGAATTGACGCGCGACGATGGGCTGGTGACGAGCGAGATGGTGCCCGCGGTGGTGTCGGACGAACGCGACGGCGACGGGCCGCCGCACATGGCCCAGCACCGGTATTGAATCAGCCGGCGACCGAGGCGTCGTAGATCGACTGGATCGCCTTGTCCAGCGTGGCGTTGAACTGTTCGTCGGACTGGTCGACCGTCAGCCCCTCGGTCAGGGCGCGACTGAAGCTGGCGATCAACCCCGCGTTCTTCGCCAGCAGCTCGTTGGCCTCCTCGCGCGAGTAGCCGCCGGAGAGGGCGACCACCCGCATCACCTTCGGGTGTTCGATCAGGGGACGGTAGAAGTTGACCTCGCTGGGCAGGCTCAGCTTGAGCATCACGCGCTGCCCGTCGGGCACGTTCTCGAGTTGCTTGGTGATCTCGTCGCGCAGGATCGACTCGGCCTCGGCTTTGTCCGAGATCGAGATGGTGACCTCGGGCTCGATGATCGGCACCAGGCCGTGCGAGAGCACCTGATGGGCCAGCTCGAACTGCTGGGCGACCACGGCGGCGATGCCCTTGGCGTTGGCGCCGCCGATCACCGACCGTTCCTTGGTGCCGAACACGCCCTTGCTCACGGCGCGCTCCAGCAGCTCGTCCAGTCCGGGGATCGGCTTCATCAGCTGCACGTCATCGGACGCCTCGGCCAGGCCCTTGTCGATCTTCAGGATCGGCACCACGCCCTTGGTCTCCCACAGGTAGGTCGTCGACGGCCGGCCCTCGATCTCGCGGTCCATGGTCTGCTCGAACAGGATCGCGGCCAGCACGCGATCACCGGCGAAGGCCGGGGAGGTGATGATCCGCGACCGCATCTGATGGATGAGGTCGAACATCTCCTCCTCGGAGGAGTACGCGTCGTCCTGGATGCCGTAGAGGCGCAGTGCCTTGGGAGTGGACCCGCCGCTCTGATCGAGCGCTGCGATGAATCCCTTGCCCGACGTCATCCGCTCCGCTTGCTTCTCGTTCGGCATGGAAGTTCTCCACTCCTTCGTGGTCGGCGTCAAGGTCACGTCGCTGCGGTGCCGCGCACCCTTGAAATAATCGTGCCGATCATATTCGGCCGATCAAAGCCCCAGAAGGCAGGCCGTCACCGCTCGGCTTGGTCGGGCTGCGGGGTGGCGGGTCTGACGCGCCACAGCGCCATGCGATCCAGGAGCCGGTCGCGCAGAACGAGCGTGTGGAACAGCACCGCGCACATGTGGGCGGTAAACGTGGCGAACAGCAGGAACGCGAACGCGCCGTGGCACTCGCGCAGCACCGCGAACACGTCGATGCTGTGCGGCGCGATGCCGGGCAGCCGCAGCGGACCCACCAGCGTGACGGGAAACCGCGCCGCCGACAGCATCGCCCATCCGGTGAGGGGCTGCACCAGCAGCAGGGCGTAGAGCAAACGCTCCGACCACGTCGCGATCCGCCGTTCCGCGCCGCTCATGGTGGACAGGAACGGTGGGGGCCGGTGCCTGAGCCGATTCGCCAGCCGCACCACGGCGAAAATCAGGATCAGCACACCCAGCGGCCGATGGATGGCCAGCAGCAGCGGGTAGTAGGTCAGGGAGGCGACCATGGTGACGCCGATGAGCAGTTGCGCGATGACCATCGGCGCCATCAGCCAGTGCAACAGGCGGGACGGGAGCGCGAAACGCGTCGCGGGGTTGGCGTGCGTCACCGGAGCACCTGGGAGACGTCGACGGCGCTGGGCGTCTTGGGTTCCTCCGCGCGGCGGGTGAACGATCGGGCGTAGACGGCCGATCTCGCGGCGAGCAACGGGTCGTCGGACACGGTGATCCCGTCCGGCAGCACCGTCGGGTCGAAGTTGATGTCGCGAGCGTTGCCGGGCGCCTCGGTCTGCACGGCGGTGACGGTGATGGTGCCGGCCTCGACGGTGCGGCGCGACCGCGGCCAGGGTTTCGTGGCGTCGTGGGTCGGGTCGCCGGGTTCCCCGACCGTGAGCACCAGCCGCCAGCTCAGCGGGCGCTGGGCCAGCGTGCGGATGAGGTCGTCGAACAGGTAGTCCTTGCCGGCCGGTGGGGCCGGTGGGGTCGGGGCTCCCTGCGGAACGACCGCCCAGCGCACCGGCACGGTCGCCCCGGCGCCGTTGGTGAACCGGAACGCGTTGAGTCCGTAGAAGGCGCTGTCGGCGAAGCCCGCGCTGGGCGCGGCCTGCTTGATGATCTTCATCGCGGCGACGGTCTCGGGGTGGCGGTCGAGGAAGGCGGCCATCTTCTGCGGATCGGGCTTGCCCGTCTCGGGCACCGGCTTGGACGCCAGGAGCCGGTCGTAGAAGCCCTGCGGCGTGCTGTCCGGGAAGACGGGGATGTTGATCATCGCGGTGCGCCATTGCTGGCCGTCGGGACCCTGGAAGAGCAGGCCCAGCCCGCGGACCGTGGTGGACGCGTCCGCCTGATCCGGCAGGGTCCCCGACAGGGAGAACCGGCCGATGACCGGCACGCTGCCCTCCCGGAAGACCGCGGCCCGGCAGATCGCCGCCCCCGCGCCCGTGCTCGCGAAGGTTCCCACCGCGCTGAGGCCCTTGGCGTGATTGCGGCGAAAGCCGTCGTGGCGTCCGTAGATGTGTTCGAAGCGATCGGCGAATCGGGACGGGGTCAGCGCCGCAGGCCGCAGCCAGCCGCCGGCATAGGCGAACCCGCCGACATCGACCGCGGCGATGCCGGCCACCGCCCCCATGCCCAGCAAGGCACGCCTTGACAGCGCGTCGCTGACGGACCGGGAGGGCTTGGCGTCGCCGGTCGGGTCGTCCTGCTCGCCACCGCGATCACCGGGCTCCATGCCCACCGTCCTCGGCTGTTTGCGCAGGCCACGGGGCCCAAACCGGAAAAATATTCAGTCGAGCTAATTCACGCATGGGCGGGCGCCAGGCGCAACTTCTGCGGGGACCGTCGGACACACTCACAGGACGGTGCGGCGCGGCGAATCGTTCACTCGCTTTGAGAGTGGTCCGCCGAGTGACATACCATCGGGTAAACAACTTGCGGCTGCATCTGTGGCTAACTGCGCAGATCGACGGAGTGTGCCTCCTCCGACGGCAAGCGCCTTCCGTGGGGTTGAACAAGCAGCCCCCGGGCTTGGCAGCCTGATTGAGAGCTAAGGGTGTCCCGCCAAGGGACCGAATGTGAGTGATAGACCATGGGTGAATTAACCGGCGATCCGATCGATCCGACCGCTTTCTCAGTAGGAAAGCAGCAGGTCGATCAGGCGGTCGTGCTCAACGTCTCGGGCGAAGTGGACATGCTGAGCTCGCCCCACCTGGCCGAAGCGATCCAGACCGCGCTGGCGGCGAAGCCCGCCGCGCTGATCGTCGACCTGTCGAAGGTGGACTTCCTGGCGTCGGCCGGAATGACCGTCCTGGTCACGGCGCAGGCGGAGACCGAGCCGCCGACCCAGTTCGCGGTCGTCGCCAACGGCTCGGCCACCAGCCGGCCGATCAAACTGATGGGAATCGACAGCGTGCTCGCGCTCTACAGCTCGCTCGACGACGCGCTGAGCGGCATTACTGCTGGGTGAACCTTTCAGATGGGGGCACAGCTGGAAACGATGGGGCGCTCTGATCGTCAGCCGTACAACGTCTCGAACCTCGATGACCGGTCCCGCTTCGTGCGGCATCGTGTCGCCGCCGATGCGCGCGGCGCTGCCCGGGTCCGAGCCGACTTCGGGGTCTGGCTGAAGACACATTTCGCCCTGGGTGGCGACCGGTTCAGCGACGTCGTGCTGGCCGTGAACGAAGCGATCGCCAACGCCGCGGAATTCGCCTATTGCGACGCCACGCAGCGCGGGACGCTGGACGTCAGCGCGTCCTACGACCACCAGTCCGACACCCTGGCCGTCACGGTCGACGATCGCGGCCGTTGGCGACAGAAGGTGCCCGCACAGCGCCATCAGCAGCTCCGCGGGCGCGGTATCCCGCTGATGCGGGCACTCGCCGACGAAGTGGCGATCGACCGCACGCCGCGCGGAACCCGCGTCGCGATGACGTGGATCGGCCTCACGCAGCGGTCGTAGGCGGCGACTGCCACCCGTCGGCGATCCGCTTGATTCGCAACCGATTTCGTCATTTCGCGCCATCGATCCCGTAACATCTGCGCCGTGGAGCCGAGCCGTCGGTGGGGTGACGACCGCGCGATCCTCGACGACGAGGAGGCGCGCCGGCGCATCCTGGACGCCGCGGGCCGCTGCATCGTGCAACGCGGGAACACCCAGTTCCGGATGGGCGAGGTGGCCGACGAGGCGGGGGTGTCGCGTTCCACGGTGTACCGCTACTTCCCGGCCCGCGACGACGTGCTGCTGGGCCTGATCCTGGCGCGGGTCGACCGCGCGCTCGGTGAGCTGGTGCGCTCGCTGCCCGCCCCGGACGATCCGGTGCGCTCGGTGCCCGAGATGGTGCTGGCCCGCGTCGAGTCGGTGAACGGCGATCCGCTGAACGAGGCGCTGTTCGCCGCCGAGAGCACCGCCGTGGCGACGGCCCTCGAAAAGGGTTCGGAACCCATTGTCGACACGCTGTTGCGGCACTATCAGCCCCTGCTGGAGCGGTGGAAGTCGGCGGGCCGTCTGCACGCCGACCTCGATCCCAGGTCGGTGGTCCAGTGGCTGCATGCGACGACGTTGTTCCTCCTGGCGCCGTCCTGGCGATACCGCACGGCCGCGGACAAACGCGAGTTCGTGGACCAGTTCGTGGTGCGGGCCCTCGTGCCGGGAATCAGACAATAAAGGAGTATTGTCTGATGTCGGCGTTCTTCTGACTCCCCGACGCCCAGGCGGCTCGCCGCCCCGGTGGCACATCCCGAACCCAGGAATCGAGCGGACATGAATAGTCCCGTGTCGCAGGTCTTTTCGGCCGCCGGCCTGGCCGCTCACCTGGGCCGCGGCGTGCGCCGGGTGGCCACCGACGCGGTGATCGGCGGCCGGTTGGGGCTGCCCCGCCGGGTGCGGGACATCGACGCGGCGGTGCTGTCCCGGGTGATGGGCACCACCGTCAGATCGGTCCGCGTCCTGGGCAGCGACGCCGGCACGTCGGCGCGGGCGCGGCTGGTGTTGACCGGAAAGGACGTCCCCAGCTCGGTGTTCGTCAAGCTCGCGGCGACGACCGCGGCCACCCGGTTGATGGGCGAGTTGGGCCGGCTCGGACACACGGAGGTCCGGTTCTACAACCAGCTCGCCCCCCAAATCATCGGCGTCCCCTACGCCTACGGTACGGCGTTCGATCCCTGGACGGGCCGCTACCTGTTGGTGCTCGAAGACCTCCCCGCCGAGTCGTGCGAGTTCCCCGACACCTTGCACCCGCTGTCCCTGGAGCAGGCCGGTCTCATCGTCGAGCTGCTGGCCGACCTGCACGCCACCTTCTGGGACCGACTGCCCCGCGGCGGGCGCGGCCCGCTGGGCTGGCTGTATACCCCCTCCGGCGACGTCACCTCCCTACTGACCGGCTCGCTGATGCACGCCTCGGTCAGGCGCCTTGCCGAACGCACCGAAATCCCTTTGGAGAACGGCCGATTCATCGCCGACAACTACCGTGCGGTCGCCGCCCTCATCGACACTCCCCCGCACACCGTCATGCATGGCGACGCCCACCCGGGCAACATGTACTTCCACGGCGGCAAGGCGGGTCTGCTGGACTGGCAGGCGGTGCGGCGCGGACACCCGGCCCGGGAACTGGCCTACACCCTGATCACCAGCCTCACGCCCGAAGATCGCCGGGCGAACCAGCGGGAACTGCTCGACGATTACCGCCGCGCGCTCGCCGCGGCGGGCGGACCCGAACTCGACCGCGACGACCTGTGGCTGCGGTTCCGCCAGGCCGCGCTGTACGCCTACGTCGCTCCGCTGATCACCGCGGGAATGGGCGGCATGCAAGTCGAGGACATCGCCATGGAAGGGCTGCGCCGCGGCGTTGCGGCACTCGACGACCTGGAAACGGTCGCCGCCCTGAAGAGTTCGCTCTGAGGCCACCAAGTTTGCGCCGAACCTGTTGCATGGCCGCCGTAAGGGTTACGCTACTTCCCGTAGCGTAATGCTGACGCGTCCGGTGCGTCTTCGGCCCATGGCGGCAAGGAGAGTCTCGTGTTCGACCTGAAGATCATTGGCGGCACCGTCGTCGACGGCACCGGCGCAGAGCGCTATCGCGCCGACATCGGCATCAAGGACGGCAAGATCGTCGACGTGGTCCGCCGCGGGGACGGCGACCCTGACACCGGGGGCCTGCAGACGGCGCAGGCCGCCGAAACCATCGATGCCGCAGGGCGTGTGGTGGCCCCCGGCTTCGTCGACATCCACACCCACTACGACGGTCAGGTGAGCTGGGACAGCCTGCTCGAACCCTCGAGCGGTCACGGGGTCACCACCGTGGTCACCGGCAACTGCGGCGTCGGGTTCGCCCCGGTTCGTCCCGGAACGGAGCAGTGGCTGATCGAGTTGATGGAGGGTGTCGAGGACATTCCCGGCACCGCTCTTACCGAGGGCATCACCTGGGGCTGGGAGAGTTACCCCGAGTATCTCGACGCCATCGGTGAGCACAAGTTCGCGATCGACGTGGGCAGCCAGGTCGCCCACGGAGCCATCCGCGCCTACGCGATGGGCGACCGCGGCGCCCGCAACGAGCCGGCCACCCCCGACGACATCGCCGCGATGGGCCGGCTGGTACGCGAGGCGATCGAGGCGGGCGCGCTGGGTTTCTCGACGTCGCGCACGATGGGCCACCGCGCGATGGACGGTGAACCCGTACCCGGCACCTTCGCCGCCGAGGAAGAGTTGTTCGGCCTCGGCCGCGCGATGGCGGCCGGCGGGCAGGCCGTGTTCGAGCTCGCCCCGCAGGGCGCCGCGGGCGAGGACATCGTCGCCCCCAAGAAGGAATTGGAGTGGATGCGACGACTGGGCGCCGAGATCGACCGGCCGGTGTCGTTCGCTCTGATCCAGGTCGACGCCGACCCGAAGCTGTGGCGCGAGATGCTGGACCTCTCGGCGGACGCGCACGCAGCGGGCGCTCGGCTATACCCCCAGATCGCCGCGCGCCCGTTCGGCATGATGATCGGGTTCCAGGGCCATCACGGCTTCAGCCACCGGCCCACCTACCGCCGGCTCAAGGCCGAACTCGGCCGGGAGGAACTCGCGCAGCGCCTGGCCGACCCCGCGGTAAAGGCCGCGATCCTGTCCGAGGAGGACCTGCCCGCCGACCCCACCCTGTTGTTCGACGGCATGTTCGCCCTGGTCCAGCACTCGCTGCACCGCCTGTACGCGCTCGGCGATCCGCCCGACTACGAGCCCACCCCGGACCGCACCGTCGCGGCCATCGCCCAGGCCCGCGGCGAGGACCCGCTGTCCACCCTCTACGACCTCATGCTGGAGTCCGACGCCACCTCCATGCTGATGCTGCCGCTGTTCAACTACGCCGACGGCAACTGCGACGCGATCCGGGAGATGCTGCTGCACCCCGCCGGCGTGCTCGGGCTTTCCGACGGCGGCGCCCACTGCGGAATGATCTGCGACGCCTCCTATCCCACCTTCCTGCTGACGCACTGGGCGCGCGACCGGCGCCGGGGTGAGAAGCTTTCGCTGGAGTACGTGATCCGCAAGCAGTCCCGCGACACCGCACACCTTTTCGGTCTCACCGACCGCGGCACCATCGAGCCGGGCAAGAAGGCCGACCTCAACGTCATCGACCTGGACGCCCTGACGCTGCATCCCGCCGCGATGGCCTTCGACCTGCCCGCCGGCGGGAACCGGATCCTGCAGGGAGCCAGCGGCTATGCGGCCACCATCGTCAGCGGGACGGTCACCCGGCGCGACGACGTCGACACCGGGGCCCGCCCCGGGCGTCTGGTGCGCGGGGCACGTTAAGGCTCCGGGATGAACGCGCCCGCCGGCAACCCGACCCGCAGCCGCGACGAGGACGCGATCGGCACCCCGCCGGAGACCCCCGCGCTGGTGCCGGCGGAGCGGTATTACTCGCCGGCGTTCGCCGCGCTCGAGGTCGAGCGGATGTGGCCGAAGGTGTGGCAACTCGCGTGCATGGTCGACCACGTCGCCGCGCCGGGTGACTACTTCGAGTACCGGTGCGGACCGTACGGCGTGCTGATCGTCCGCGGCGACGACGGGGTGCTGCGCGCCTTCCAGAACGCCTGCCGCCACCGCGGCAACTCGGTGTGTGTGGGCTCGGGCTCGGGGCTGCGGGAACTCAAGTGCGGCTATCACGGGTGGACGTGGGACCTGGCCGGCGAGCTCAAGCGAGTGCCCGACCGAAAGGGGTTCGGGGCGCTCAAGCTGTCCGACTTCCCGCTGGTGCCGGCCCGGGTGGACACGTGGGAGGGGCTCGTCTTCGTCAATCTCGATCGCGACGCGGCACCGCTGCTCGCCTACCTGGAGGCGGTGCCCGACGATATCGCCTGGTGCCGGCTGAGCAACTTCCGCTGCTACGCCACGCTGACCGTCGAGGTCGACGCGAATTGGAAGACGATCGCCGACGGCTTCAGCGAGACCTACCACATCCAGACGCTGCACCCGGAACTGCTGCGTTGTGTCGATGACATCCATGCGCCCCAACAGATCTGGGGGCACACCGGCAAATCCGACCAACCCTACGGTGTGCAGAGCCCACGCTTCGGCGGGGCGCTGAGCGACGAAGAGGTTTGGGACGCCTACGTTTACACGCAGGGCGCTCTCATGGGCGCCGGCGAAGGCACCCCCTTCCCCGCGGACGAGCGACGGGACGGCCAGACGGTCCAGGATCTGATCGCCGCGCACACCCGGGCGTTCGCCGCCTCGCGCGGGGTGGACCTGGACTGGGCCGACACCGACCGCATCATCCGCCTGCACCAGTACAACGTCTTCCCGAACATGACGCTGCTGGCCAACGCCGACCACCTCACCGTCATGTGTTCGCGGCCCCGGCGCGATCCCGCCGCCACCCCCGATCAAGGCGAGCTGGTGATGTTCCTCATGACGCGGATGCCGCCGGGCGCCGCGCGCGCCAAGCCGACCGATGTGCGAATGAGCGCCGGTGAGGCCGAGCCGGGCGTGGTGCTCACCCAGGACATCCAGATACTCCCCGGCTTGCAGCGCGGCATGCATCAACCGGGTTTCACCCACGTGGTGCTGTCCAGCGAGGAGCGGCGGGTGATCAACATGCACCGCAACCTCGAGCGCTACCTCGACCTGCCCCCGTCCGAACACGTGCGCGACGGCGCCGCCCCATCGCCGCCGACAGAATTCGTGTTAGACACGCCGTAATCGGTCCGATGCGATTTAGAATCCGTTTCGTGATGACCCCGTCAAACCCGTGGGGGGAAGACCGAGGGCGACTCGCGCATCAGCTACAGATGCGATATCAACCACTCGCGCGAAGACGCGCGCGGCGAATGTGCCAGAGCTTCGAGCGGGTCGGCGTCCGCACGGAGCCAGACCGGCTGCAGCAGATGCTGTCGGGGGCGCCCCTCGCGCCTCATGAAGCGATGGACGTCAAATTCGCGTTGATCGCCCTGCGGATCGACCGGGAGACGCGCGCCGCCCGGTACAAGCGGCTGAAGCGACAAGGAACCCGCTCGCTGATGTTCGCCGGCCTGGTCCTGGTGGTGTTGAACTTCCTGATGTGCATGGCGTACTTCTTGCTCAATCTCGCCGAGCAGGGCACGTCTCTGTGATCCGCTGAGACTCCGTCAGCGCGGGACGACGATGCCGTTGTCGTAGGCGTAGACGATTGCCGCCGCGCGGTCCCGCAGGTCGAGCTTTCCGAAGATCCGGCCGATGTGGCTCTTGACGGTGACGCCGGAAATGCAGAGCTCGTCGGCGATCTCGGCGTTGGAGAAACCCCGGCCCATCAACGTCAGCACGTCGAGCTCGCGGGTCGTCAACTCGGCGATCGCGGTGCCGCGGGGCCCGGGCGCGGCTTTGCGATAGGTGGTCAACACCCGCGCGGTGACGGCCGGGTCGAGGTAGCTGTCGCCCCGGGCGACCGCCCGCACGGCGCGGATCAGTTCCTCGGCGGAGGAGTCCTTGAGCACGAAGCCGGCCGCCCCGGCGCGCAGCGCCTCGGACAGCAACTCGTCCTCGTTGAATGTGGTCAGCGCCAACACTGGCGGTGTCCCCCCGAGCCTGCGCGTCGCCTCGATGCCGTCGACCCGCCGCATGCGCAGATCCATCACGACGACGTCGGGCGGGTGCTCGGCCACCGCGGCGGGCACCTCGTCACCGTCGGAGCATTCCGCGACGATGACGAACCCGTCCTTGCGACGCAGGATCCGGCGCAGCCCCGACCGCACCAGGTCCTGGTCGTCGACGAGGAGCACGGTGATCTCGTGCGGCTCCGGGAGATGTGGGATCACGCCTTGCACCACCACGGCCGCCAACCCGCCTCGCCCTCGTGCAACGGTATGTCGGCGCGCACCGACCAGCCCTCCGGCGTAGGGCCGGCGTTGATCGCTCCGCCCAGCAGTTCGACGCGCTGGCGCATCCCGCGCAACCCGCGGCCCTCAGCAGACAGCGGGGCGGCGATCGCCACCGGCAACCGATTCTCGACCGTGAGGCTGGCCGAGACCGCCGAGACATGAAGCGCCACGGTCGCTTTCGAGTCGGGCGCGTGTTTGGCGATGTTCGCCAGCGATTCCTGGGTGATGCGATACAGCGCCAGGCCCACGGCCGCCGACACGCGCTCGGTGGGCCCCTCGACGCGCAGCGTGAGGTTCAGCCCGGCGCGCTGGAACTCCGCGACGAGCCCGGCGACGTCGTCGATACCGGGTTCGGGCGTCGTCTGCGCGGCTTTCGTCGGGGAGCCGTCCAGCAGCCCGACGGTCCGCCGGATGTCGGCCATCGCCTGCCGGCCCAGACGTTCGGCCTGTTCCAGCGCCTCGACCGCGTCATCGACGTCACGGTCCTGCTGCAGCCCTCGACGCGCGCCGGTCACGTGCAGCAGGGTGATGCTCAGCGAGTGGGCGATGACGTCGTGCACCTCCCGGGCGATGCGCCGCCGCTCGTCGGCCGCCGCGTGCTCGGCCAACAACTTCTGCGCCTCGATCTGTTCGGCCAGCAACAGCCGTTGCGTGCGCATCACGTAACCGAGAAGCCACCCCGCGCCGACGAAAGCCAGGTACAGCCCCACCGCGTCCAGCCGGTGCAGTGCGGACGCGGCGAGCAGCAGCGCGGCCACCGACGCGGCGGACAACAGGCCGACCGCGATAGAGCTCAACGTCGCGATGGACAACACCAGCAGCACCAGCAGCGCCGGGGCGAAATCGGCGTGAATGGGTGTCGACGTGCCGAACAGCATCATGGCGGTGGCCGTCATCCAGGTCGCCCACATCAGCCCCGGGCTGAGCTTCGTGTTCAGAAAGAAGAACACCAGCGTCGGCGCGATGGACACCGCGAACGCGGCCAACCCGACGGGCAGATCCGCGAAGGGGCGCTGCAGGATCGCGATCACCGCGCCACCGACATGGCTCACATCGACGGCGATGAACGACGCCCAGGTCAGACCGACGGGGATCAGCTCGCCCCGGCGGCGCAGCTGTTCGCGCACATATCTCGTTGCGGCACGCAACATCATCCAATCGTAGAAGGGCGCGCCACCAGCGCACATCATGCCGTGGGTGGCAATCGCCTCCTACCGTGGTAGGGGATGAAGACTGCACCTCGGCACGACGCGCACCACCCGGTCGCCTTCCTAGCGTTCCAGTCATGACATGGACACTGCTGCACGACCGGATGGCCTTCATGGCCGAAGTGATCAAAGCCGCCGAGACCGATCCCGAGGCGGCGCTTGCGTCGGTCGCCGGCTCACCCGAGGTGCCCAGGCTGTTCGGCGACGAGGAGGGCCTGCTGCTGTCGCTGGGACAGCGCTGGATCACCATGCTGGTGGCCAAGCTGGACCAGGCCGTCCACGAGGGCGTGGCGGCCGAGCAGGTGCGGGCAGATCTCGAGGCCGCCGAGCCCGGCCTGCACGCCCTGGTGCGGATCGGCTCGCGGCAATCACTGCGGCTGCGTTCCCTGTCTCGGGGCGAGCACGTCGCCGTGGGCCTCTTCGGCGGCCCGTCCGGCGATCGGCAGACCGTTGCATGACGGACGGGGAATGCTGAAGCGGCTCACCGGCCGCTACGCGGTGCTGGTCGTCGGCCTGTGGGTTCTGGCGGCCGCGGCCGCCAATGTGGTTGTCCCGCAACTGGAACGGGTCGTCGACTCGCACGCCCGATCGTTCATGCCCACCGACGCACCCAGCGCAGTCGCCGCGTCGCGGGCCGCCGAGTTGTTCGGTCAGACCCCGAGCAACAACTTCGTCTACGTTGTGCTGGAACGCAATCAGACGCTGACGACGGGCGACCGCCGGTTCTACGACGCGATGACGACGGCCCTGACTTCCGACCGGCGTCACGTGTACGCGGTGACCGACCTGTGGTCGCAGCCCACCACGGCCGCCGGCGCGCAGAGTCGGGACGGACGGGCCGTCAGCGTCATGGTGCGGCTGGCCGGCATGCTCGGCACGGCCCAGGCGCGCGATTCGGTCAACGCGGTCCGCGCCACCGTGCGGAACCTCTCACCGCCCGCGGGCCTGGCAGTCCATGTCACCGGGCCCGGTGCGACGATCGTCGACGAATTCTCCGCGATCGATCGACAGATGCTCGGCATCACCGCCGCCACCATCGGCCTCATCCTGCTTCTCCTGCTGGTCGTATACCGATCGCCGATCGCGGCCGCGATCCCGCTGATCTCCGTCGGTCTGGCACTAGCACTGGCCCGCGCCGTCGTCGCCGCCCTCGGGCAGGCAAATGTGGTTGAGGTGTCGCTATTTTCGGTCGCACTCATGGCGGCCATGACGCTCGGCGCCGGCACCGACTACGCGATCTTCCTGGTCGGCCGCTACCACGAGGGCCGCCGCCACGGCGTCCCGCCGCCCCAGGCACTGGCGGAGGCCTACCGTTCCATCGCGCCCGTCGTGATCGGGTCGGCACTGACCGTGTCGGTGGCGCTGGCCTGCCTGGTGTTCGCCCAGGTGGGTTCGTTCCGCAGCGCCGGGCTGCCCTGTGCCATCGGCATTCTGGCGACCATGCTCGCCGCGCTGACCCTCACGCCGGCCCTGATGAGCCTGGCCATACGCCGAGGCTATCTCGAACCGCGCCCGTCGACCACGGGTCGGCGCTGGCGCCGCGTCGGGACGGCCGTCGCCCGGTGGCCGGGTCCGATCCTGGTCACGGCGGGCGCGTTGACGCTGCTGGCCGCGCTACCGCTGGCGAGCATGCGGATCGGCTTCGACGAACCCGCCGCCACGCCGTCGGCCACCGACTCCAATCGCGGATACGTCGCCGCCGACCGCCATTTCGCGGCCAACGCGCTGCTGCCCGACGTCATCGCGATCCAAGCCGACCACGACCTGCGCAACCCGGCCGGCCTGATCGCCATCGAGCGAATCACCCGCCACATCATGGCCGTGCCGGGCGTCCGTGCGGTGCAGTCCGCCAGCCGCCCCGACGGCACGGTGCCCGAACAGGCCACCCTGAGCTATCAGGCCGGGGTGCTCGGCCGCCAGTTCGGGGACACCATGGACTCGCTTTCCCAGCGCCTCAGGCGAGTCTCCGAACTCGACGACGCGCTGGCGCAGACCCAGCGTGCGGTGGAGGGCCTCGGCAACGGATTGCGCGGCGGCGGTGCGGGACTGGCCGAGGTCTCCGGCGCGGCGCAGGACATGCGCGCCGGCATGGACGGGTTGCAGCACAACGTCACGACGGTCTCGGGTTACCTTGACCCGCTGCGCGACATCGTCGGGCGAACGCCCGACTGCGCCGCCAACCCGATCTGCTCGACGGTGGACCGCGTGCTCCAGCCGGTCGACGGCCTGGTGCAGACCTCGAGCCGCCTCAGGGCCGGCGCCGCGGAACTGACCAGCGGCTCGAGCACGGCCGCCGCCGCGATGTCCGGGCTTCCGCAGAGCATCGCGTCTATGAAAGACGCGCTGGCACAAGCGCGTTCGGCCACCCACGATCTGCTTGGCCTGACCGACACGCTCGGGCCCCAGATGCGGCAGTTGACCGACTACCTGGACGAGATCGCGACACAGTTCCGGGGCAGTGCGGCGGCCGATTTCTACCTGCCCCAACGGGCGCTGACCGATCCACGCTACGCCGCCGCGCTGGGCCACCTGATCTCCGAGAACGGCTGTGCCGCATACCTGTTGGTGTACGGCGACGGATCGGAGTGGGGTGCTGACGGGGCCAAGCGGGCAGATCAGGTGCGGGCCGCCATCAAGGAGGCCACCAAGGAAGGCACCCTGACCCCCACCGAGGTCGACCTCGCCGGCGTCGGCCCGGTGACCGCCGACCTGCAGCGCTTCGTCGCCGGGGACGTCAAGCTGCTCGTGGGCGCCGCATTGGTCCTCATCTTTTTGATCGTCACTGCGATGCTGCGCAGCCCGGTCGCCGGCCTGGTCGTCGTCGGGACCGTCGTCACCTCTTACGCATCGGCGGTCGGCGCCAGCGTGCTGATCTGGCAGCACGTGCTGCACCACGATCTGCACTGGGCCGTCGCACCGATCGCGTTCATCGCGCTGATCGCCGTCGGGGCGGACTACAACCTGCTGCTGGCGTTACGCATCAAACAGGAAGCGTCAGCGGGCCTGCGGACCGGCATCATTCGCGCCTTCGGCGGCACGGGCGGTGTGGTCACTGTCGCCGGCATCGTCTTCGGCCTGACCATGCTGGCGTTGCTCAGCAGCAGTGTGCTCAGCATCGCGCAGATCGGCACCACCATCGCGGTGGGGCTGTTGTTGGATACCCTGGTGGTGCGGGCGTTCATCGTGCCGTCCATCGTGGCGCTGCTGGGCCGTTGGTTCTGGTGGCCCCGCACGCTCCTCCGCCGAGCGGGCGCCTCCGTGGAACCCGTTGTGGCGCCGCCTGTTCCGGCCGCTACTGCTGCGGGACGGTGACAGTCGACGGCAGCCCGACCAGCACCCCTTCGACGTCGCCGTCGGCGCTGACCATCAGACCGCGTCCGGGCGGCAACGCTTGAGCGCGCACCGCGCGGTTGATCCGGTTCTGTGGGTCGTTGTCCATGTAGAGTTGTGCGACCTTCGCCGAGTTCTGGAACCTCATCCACGGATCCATCTGCAGCGTCGCCCAGTTCGCGCTGTTGCGGGTGGTGAACACGTGCAGGCCGATCTGCCGGGCGCGTTCCATCAGCTTCCACAACGCCGCGCCTACCGGGGGTTTGGGCGGGTAGCTCTGATCGGGGCGCAGGTCTTGGACGTCGTCGATGAGCACGAAATGCCGCGCTCCCTCCCAGGGTTTGAGCGCACGCAGCTCCTCCTGGCTCAAGCCCTTGGGAGGCAGCCGGGGCAGCAAGATCTGCTGCGCGAGTTGGGTTATCACCTCGTCGATCTCGTCCTGGTCATAGGCGTACGCGCGTACATAGCCGGGCCCGCTCAGGTCGCGCAGCCCATGCGGCGCGGTCTTGGGGTCGATGAGCGTCAGCTGTGCATCCTCGGGGCTGAATCGGCTCATGATCGCCTCGCCGATGGACACCAGCGACAGCGTCTTGCCGCAGCCCTGCCGGCCCAGGATCATCAGCCCCGGGCTCTCCCGGAGCTTGAGCGGAACCGGGCCCAGTTCGTGTCGCTCACCGATGGCGAAGGCGATCGACAGGTCATCGCCACTGGGATGCGCTGCCTCGTATTCGAGGATCGCCCGCAGCTCCACCCGCTGCGGAAGCCGCTGCAACGTCGCGTGTTTGGTCACGCCCGCCACCTCGGCGATCCGCCCGCCGACGTCGACGATGTTGACCAGCGCCCCGGTCGCGGGTTCGGTCAGGGCCGGGATGCCGACCCTCAGCTCGTGCAGGCTGTCCGTCAGGCCGAAGCCCGGCCGGTTCAGCGTCCGCCGCGCGGCATCACGCGACTCGAGCGACGAGTGCCCCATCTGGCTTTCGCTCGGGTCGGCCAGTCGCAATTGGATTCGCGCCGTGGCGTTTTGCAACAGGCTCTGCCGCTGCCCGTGGATCCAGCCGCCGGCGCTGCACATCACGTGGACCCCGTACTCGGGGCCGCGGCTGCTCAGCGAGATGATCCGATCCCCCAAGACGGTGTCTTTCGAGTACACGTCGTCGTAGTCGTCCACCACCACGAACACGTCGCCGAAGGGGTCGTTGGCGTCGGTACCGCCCAGCCCGTCGCTGCCCGGCGCGAACCGGCGCTCACGGAAGCCGTCGAGGTCGATCTTCAAGCGCCGGAACGAATTCTCGCGCGCATCGATCAACGCGTCCATGCTGCTGAGGATGCGTTCGATGCCCTCCGCGTCCTTCGGCGACACGATGTCGGTGACGTGCGGCAGCGACGCCGCCTGCGCCAGCGTGGCACCGCCGATGCAGAAGAACGTCACGCGCGCCGGGCTGTACATCGCTGCCGCCGAGCACATCAGCGTCATCAGCGTGGTCGTCTTGCCCCGCTGCTTGGCGCCCACCACGATCACGTTGCTGCGCAGCGCGTCGACCGCGTGCACGACCTGCTTGGACTCCTCGGGGATGTCCATCACGCCCACCGGAAACATCAGGCCCGCGTTCTGGCCGTAGTCCACATGCCAGGGCTTGCCGCGGTAGGCCGACACCAGCACGTCGACGGGCTGGGGGTCTTCCAGCGGCTCGAGCCAGGGCCGTCGCGGCGACCGGTGCGGGACATGCTGCAACGACTCGCGCAGCACGTCGACGATCTTCTTTCGCTTGAAACCGTCGTCGTGGTAGAGGAATTCGTCCGGTTCGGTGTCGACGGCGGCTGCGGCTTCCAGCGCCGCGGCGTCGGCCGTGTCGAGCGGCTGGTATTGCCAGTTGTAGAGGCGCGGCTTGGTCAAGGTCATGTCGACGGTGGTCGCGACCTCCTTGCCCTTCGGGACCACGAAGGGAGCCGAGAGGTAGAAGCAGCGGAACGGTTCGAGGTCACGCGGCCCCACCTTCAGCAGCGCGAAGCCGTTCTCTTTCGACGGCAGGTGATAGGCGGCGTCCGAACCGATCACCTCGCGGCTGTCGTCACCGGACTCGGCGCGCAGCGCGATCCGGAACGCGATGTTGGACTTGACCTTCTGCAATGATGACAGGTCCAGCCGCTGACCACCTAGCATGAAGAAGACGTTGGCGCCGCGGCCTTCCTGGCCGATGTGGATGATCAGGTTGATCCACTTCTCGTGGTTGGCAAAGAGTTCCAGGTACTCGTCGACAATGACGAGCAGAACGGGCACCGGCGGGAGATCCCGTCCGGCCAGCCGGATCTCTTCGTAGTCGTTGGCGTCGCGCGCGCCCACCGACGTGAACAGCTCATAGCGCTGCTTGATCTCGCCGTCGATGACCCTGCGCATCCGCTCCGCCAGATGGCGCTCGTCCTTGCCCAGGTTCGACAGCGCCGCCACGACGTGCGGGATGCCCATGATGTCCTGCGCCGCCGATTCGAACTTCATGTCGACGAAGATGACGTTGAACGTCTCCGGCGAGTGCGTCAGCGCGATGCCGTAGACCAGCGACAGGAAGAACTCCGACTTTCCCGAACCACTGGTGCCGATGACCACGGAGTGAAAACCGAAGCCGCCGAAGTCTTTCGCGCGGATGATGATGTTCTGCAGCTCGCCGGTGGGTTTCGCGCCGACCGGGATCTCGCACCACCGCTCGTCGCCGCGGCCGCGCCGCTCGGCCCATAACCGGTCGACGTCCAGCTCGCGGGGATCGACGATGCCAAGCCCGCGCAACAGTTCGGCGGCGCCGCCGGTCGAGTCGGCGATCTCGCTGCGGCTGGTCGGTGACCACCGCGCCATCGCCCGGGCGTAGCGGTAGGCGCGGTGAATCGACAGCTGGTCGGCATGGGCGAAGAACTTGCCGCGCACCCGTAACAGCGGCGCCGGGCGCCCGTCTTCACCGTCGGCGTCTGAGCCGTTCCGGCCCAATTTGACGTTGCCGTTGACCGGTGTGCTGTGCCGGTCGCCCATCTCGAACACCTGGTCCTGGGCGAACCCCACGCCGGTGCCGACGCGAGAGGCCAGGCGCAGCAGGGTAATTCCCGCCTTGCCGACCTGCCCGACCACGCTCTCCCACGCGTCGGGGCTGCCGGTGTTGTCGTCGACGATCACCAGGTGCGGTCCCAGATCGACGGCATCGCCGCCGGTCTCGAGCGCCGAACCCATCGCGGTCGGGCTGGCCGCCGCCAGCGGTGTCCACGCGCCGCGCTTGCCCTTCATGTGCAGCTCGGCGCCGAGGGTCTCCTCCAACTCTTCCGGGGTGGCGAAGACCAGGCGTCGCCAGCCGCAGGCGTCGAACAGCTCGTCGTGCAGGTTGTGCGGCAACCACACCATCCACGACCACACCTCGGGATTGCGGGTGACGACCATCAGTTTCACGTCGCGCGGGTTGTGAAACACCGCCAGCGAGCACAACACCGACCGCATCAGCGAGCGCAGCCGGTCCAGGTCTTCGCCGACGAAGCTGAAGCCCGGCGCCGACCGCAGGTTGACCACCTTGGCGATGTCGCGAATCTTGCGCTGCTCCAAAATGAAATCGCGCAGCGCCTGCCCAGTGACGGGTTCGAGTTCCTCGTCGGAGGCGATGTCGGGCCACGTCACCGACAAGACGGAGTCCGGGGCGTGTTGCACGCCGGTCCCCAACCGCACCTCCAAGAAATCCGCATCGCCGCGGCCGCGCTCCCACATCCGCGGGCCGCCGATGATCGCGCCCAGACCGTGTGGATCGGAGTGCACCGCGTGCTGCCATTCGCGCTGCGCGCACACCGCGCTCTGGATCTCGTCGCGGTTGGAGTCCAGGTCGCGCAGGTACCGGCGGCGACCCTTTTCCATTTCGCCCCAGGTGATCTTGCGAGCACGCCCGAAGCGTCCGGAGAACGCCAGCATGCTGAACGCGCCGATGCCCATCAAGGGGAAGAACCCGGTCGACAGGCTGCGCACGCCGGACACGTAGAGCATGACGATGGTGCCGATGAGCGCGACGATCAACGCCGGCACCCCGATCATCACCCAGATGTTGCGGGGCTCGCGCTCGGGCAGGGCGATAGGCGCACTCGGCGCTACCCGAACGGGTTTCGGCGGTTCGATTCTGACCCGGTTGATGGGAAACGCTTTCTTGGACATCCCTAGCCTCCCGCCTTCGCCGATGTCGTCACCACAGCCGCCTTGCCGAGCGCCGGCACGGTGTCGCGCGCCACGAGTGCCGCCTCCCGCGACAACGCCGGGCCCGCAGCGAACGTGCGCAGCAACGGCCACGGCGCCTGTACCGCCGAGGCCGGGTCGAGTCCAAGGGCGCGCAGCGTGTCGTCGTTGGCGGCGATGCCGAAGCGGACGCCGTTGTCGGACACCCAGAACAGCGATTCGCGCGAATCGGACGTGATCACCCCGCTGGTCGAGGTGACGAAGTTGGCCGCCCCCGGCAGCACCAGCACCTGGTTGGCGACCACCGAAGCCGGGTCCCGGTCGTCGCGCACCAGGTGCACGATCCGGTCGTCCAGGTAGGAGTACACCGGAAGCCCCCGCCCGTTGTAGACGACGACCCGGGCCTGCGGATCCGTCGAACCCTTCTCCCATCCGACGCAGGTGGTCGGATTCGCCGCGGTGTCAATGAAATTCAGGCGCTTGGTCGGGTAGTAATCGACGTCCAGCGAGCTCACCTGGGGGATGTTGACCAGCACGTCGGGGGTCACCACGCGCGGCGCTGTCGACCCGTAGGAGTTGGCGCTGCGGAGCAGGTCGGCGACGAAGCTGGTGATCTTCTGCACGCCGTCGGGCAGTAGGACGTAGAACTGCTTGCCGCCGCCGGCGGTTTGGGCCTGCAGCACCGCACCCACCTGCGAGCCGGAGACCCACGTCGACGGCGCGCCCGCCTGCGGGACGTCCGGGACGCGCAGCGGCTCGGTCGCCGGCAGCCCGTCGTAGAGCGCGCGCGAAATCTCCACCGGTGACGTCACTCCCGGATCCAGGCCCAGGCTCAGGGTGATCGCTCTGCTGGCCGGATCGACCTGCGAACGTTTGCCGCCCCAGATCACGTACGTGTTGCCCTCGAACGTCACGAGCACGCCGGCGTCGTCGGCCAGCGGTGCCGCGCGGTCACCGCCGTTGAGCGTGCCCGCGATTGACGTGACGACCGGCTTCTCCCCGCTGCGCGGGCGACCGGCCGTGTCGCACACGGCCCACGCGGAGATCGCGCCGCGGTTCACCGGCATCGCCGCGGGCGCGCCCGGGATACCGATCAGGGGCCCGGTCGGATACTTTGCGATCTCACCGCGCTTGACCCACGTCGGCGGGTTCGCCGTGCCGGTGGCCAGCCGGGCGGACGTCAGATTGAGGGCCGGATAGAGCCGGCCGTCGATGCGGGCGTAGATCGCGCCGGAATCGCGGTCGCCGATGATCGCCGATTCGCCAACCGCGCCAGTCGGTTTCAGCACGTTCAGTAACATCATCCACCCGGCGGCGATGGCCACCAACAAGATCGATAACACCAACGCGGCGGTCTGCTTGCGGTCGTCGTGCTTCATTCGGACCGAGAACCGGGTGGTCGCCGCGCGCAACCGTCGGTTGTAGAACAGGTGACCGGAATTCTGGTCACGGTTCGACAAACTCAGCGGCATGCTCAATACCCCTTCGGTGATCGGCGAGGATCGGCCTGCTGAATCAGATCGGCCAGATTCGACGCGTCCGCGGCGACGTGATAGCGGCCCATCGCATAGTTGATGAACGCGCACGCCTGCGCCACCAAGTTGTGGATATCGCGCGACGTGCCCGGCTCGTGATAGGCCGCGAACGTGGGTGCGATGAATTGCCAGGCACCCTTGCTCGGTGTCCCCCGCGCCGCGTTCGAATCCCAGCCGTTAACCGCGTTGGCGTTGTAATTGGATTCGCGGCGAGCGACCAAATCCATGCCGCGTTCCCAGCGGACACGTGCGGCCGGATCGTGAATCCCCTTGATATCCAATGCTTTACGAATCGCCGCCATGACGGCCCCGCGGCCGTTGCCCTGCCCGCCTCGCATCGCCGCCCCCCTCTGTCGGTAGCGCAGCCGCCGCAGCCGCAGCGCCAGGAGCCGTGCCCGCCGGCGCGAGTTCAGGATGTGGCGGTGCTGGGCGCGCAGCCTCGCCGCCATCCGGACCATGGCTTCACGTCGCGCCATCGGCGTGTCGGGCGTCGACGCGGCGTCGGTTTTGGCGTCGTCGAGGTTCGCCCGGGTGGTCACCCTCGCGTCCGCGTGGTCGGCGCGCGCCGCGGTCATGATTCGTGCCAGCGCGCGGTCGGTGTTGCTCGCCTGGCGGACTTCGTTCAGCGTGTTTGTCGACCTTTGCGCCGCGGCGGCGGGTAGGCCTTCGGTTCTGACGACAGCGTGATGCTGCGTCTTGTCGACCCGGGCGGCGGCGGCCTCACCGGCGAACAGCGCGTGGCCGCGGGCCAAGACCGCCACCGCGTGCATCATCAGCGGATCAGTCAATGACTGCCCCACCCTGGTCCCCTTTTTCCCACACCCTCTGGCCGCGCAAAACCGTACTCAATAGCATGCACGAATCGGCAGTTCCGCTGTCAATAACGAGCGATTACGTAGCGACCCTACTGCCGGGCGCGTGGACCGACCACTCACCTTCTGGCGAAGTGAGGCGGGTTATTCCTTCGCCTCGTCGTCGTTGGGCATGATGACGATTCGGCGATGCGGCCGGTTGGTGACCACGGTGGGTTTCTCCTCACCGGGCTTGGGCCCCGGCGGGCTCGGCGGCATCGTCAGGCGGCCCTTGACGGGCTGGCCGTTGGGCACGCCGGGCGCCGAGATTCGCTTCTCCGGAGGCTTCTCCTTGTTGCCGCCTTCGCCGTGGCCGCCCATCGCTCCGGGCGGCATCATCCCCATACCGCCCATGCCGGTCTGCCCCGACGCGGTCGGCGCGCCGCTGACTGGCGGCATCATCGCGCCCTTGGCCGCCCCGGCGGGGGTAGTCGGCGGGGATGACGTCGGCACCGGAGGCGGACCCAACGAGCTGGCCGGGGTAGTGCCGCCACCGCCCAGGCCCGCGCCGCCACCGCCCGAGCCCAGGCCGCCGCCGGCTCCGGAGCCCGGGCCGACGCTGTCGACAAGGTGCGCGTCGCTTGCCAGTCCGGCTCCGTGGGCGCCGCCCTGGACTGCACTCATCAGCGGCTGGATGGCGCTTTGGCCGGCCTGCATCGCCTGCTGCGGGAGCTGCGTCAGCGGCTGCATGATGCCGCCGACCGCGCCGCCGAGCGCACCCGTGATGCTTTGCAGCATCTGCTGCATCATCTGCGGGGCTTGTTGACCGACGTTTTGCATCTGCTGTGCTGACTGAGCTTCGTTTTCGGGAAATTTCGCGGCCGCGTCGGCGGCGTGCGCTCGACGGTCCGCGTCTCCTTGGACGCTGTCGGCCGCATCCTTGGGCACGCCGGCACCGGAAGCCGCATAGAGCCCTGCACCGGCAGCACCCGCAGGCGACGGGTCCGGCGGCGGCGGGGGTGGCATCGTCACCGGTGGCGGCGGCACTATCCCCAGTCCCTGCAACAGGATCTCCGGTGTGATTCGGATCGGGGCGCCACCAGGGCTCGGGGGAAACGCCGGTACCGCATCACCGGTCATGACCTCACCCCCATCACTATGGCCCAGTCACCATTTCGCTTGCCGCGTTGCAGTGTCATTCTGTCACAGGCGCGCTGACGGCGTATTCACGTCGTTGCGACCTTGTACTTCCGCGCCTCAGTAACATCACCTTGGGTACGCCGATGCCCCGCTCTCAAGCCCTTCGTCGGCTAATTGCGGCAAACCAGGCAAGGTGATAATTCACGAGGTACTCATGCCCATCGATCATGGCCTTGATTGCCGATAGCAGCATCCAATCCCCGACGGCTGCCGGATCGTGATTGGGATAAGCATTCATTGTCGACTGCTGAATATCGCCGATGCATGTCCGCAGTAGCTCGGCTTCGCTTCCTAGCACGCCGGTTTTCCGCACAGCCGGGGCGACGACTGCTTGTGCGATCCGTGGCAGACCGTCGCGACGGCGAACAGTCTCCACCAATGTAGGCCCCAATTCGTCGACGTGGGGTGCTGCTGAGCGCGCTGGACGGTCGCCATTTAGCGTGGGAGCTTCGGGGTCCGATTCGGCGACGTAAGTGTTGTGCTCATAGGCAGCGGCAACCACTACGGCCCCCAGCAAGTCCACCACGCTCGCATCTCGGTGACGTGCGGCTGGCTCAAGCAGGGTTATGTGGCCCGGCAATCGCACATGGGGCGGAATCCATCCGCCAGCGAGGTCAGTGACCAGCAGGCTAGTGGTGCCATCGTCGCGTAGTCCGGCTGCCCATGACAGTCGTGGCTCTTGGCGCGCCACCGCATCAACGAGTCGCTGCAACCGCTGCTGCTCGGCCGCCCTACTGGATATTGCGCCAGCGGTTGCGCCGGCCGCTGCAGATGCCGCGGATGCGCCGGCCATTGTCGAAGAGTTCGCACTCGCCTGCGCGGCGGCCCCCGAAGCCGCGCGTTCCACCGGAGAAACCAACGGCCCCCCCGCTGATGGGGAGGAACCCGGCGACGGTGCGACCGGCGCACCCGATACCGGGCCCGTTGGGGCTGAAGGCATGGCTGGGGGCGCCGCAATCGGTGGCCGCAGATCCGAGCCGTATGCAGGCAATGGCCCCGCGGGGCCACCGGGGTTCCCGCCTATAGCTGCTGGTGTTCCGGACCACGATCCGCCGGTTATGACTGGCGCGATCGGAGCTGTGCCTGTGGCCGGTGGCGCGGGAGCGGCTGGCGCGGGTGTGTCAACCGGGTTGCTCGCGGGAATGAAAACCCCCCCGCTAGGCGCGGTCGGCGTTACCGGCGCCGTCCCCATAGGGGTTTCAGACTGCGGCGGTGTACCACCTCCCAACTCCATCGCATTGATCGCACCTGACGAAATCCCTTGAGCGCCGGCACCGGCCGGCTGCCCTGTCGCCATGCCACTCGCGAAAGACTGGGCTAGGTTTGGCGCGCTGCCTTGTCCCATGCCGACTGATGCCATCGATCCACCGGGCACGCCGGGCATCGCAGACCCCACCGATCCACCGGTACCGGGCAACGGCGTGCTCGGCGAAGGGGAAGCCGGAAGAGTCCCTGTGTTACCGCGCCACCCAGCCCCGACTACCCCAGGGGAGGCAGCCTGCGCACCATGACCTTGCACACTGGCCGCAGCGCCACTGTCTTGTCCGCCGTGTTCTGCAACACCAAACGACATCGCTGGCCCGGATGGATGCTTCACTTCACTGCCACCACCATGTTCGCCACTTCCGAATGCTGGCTTTAAGTCATTCGCACTGATTGACTGGGGTGGTGGAGCGCTGTCGATATTGAGGCCGTGCTCACGTGCCCACGTTCGTGCGTCAGTTCCGACACCTTCGATGTCGAGAATTTTCTGCGTGGCGCCCACAATCTTATTCGTCGCGTCCCGGCTTGCGTTCGCTGCGTCGGCGTTGCAGCCCTCTTGGATCGTATGTATTTCGGCTAATTGCTGCGGTAGCGGCTCTTTCGATGCGAGAATCCGATCTATATCCTGGTCACCCTTAGTCGCTATTTCGGTCAGACGGCTTCGGAGGAAATCTATGGCATCTGCGCCGGAATCGAATGCCTCCGCTTTCGTTTGATATTTCTCTGCAGCATCCATGTGGAACTTTGCGCCATCGTGAAAACGCGCAACAAGATCGTCTGCGGTATGGCCTTGATTATTTGCAGCTAGTAAATTCTGAAAGGCGGTCAACTGGTGGGAGTACTGCTGTTGCTCTAAGCAAGCCTGCCTCCAGTGCTGTGCGGCGCCGCGCATCGCCGTCGAGGGCGCCGACCACCATGGACCGATCAGCAACGCCGTCCACCTGCCGGGCGGAAGGTCAAGCACCACCACATACCTGTTTCATCGCTGCGTCTTTGGCTATAACGTCGTCGAGCGCGGCCTGCCATTCAGAATCTGAAACCACACCATTCGTGGCTTTTGCCGTCGCAGTTAAGTACGCGGCAGCTAACGCGCGGGCGGTGTCACGGTGTTTAGCGTCGAGGGCTGGGTCTGCGGCTGCATTCTCGAGCATGACGGCTGCGTTCGTAGTGGCGGTGCGAGCCAGGGCTTTGTCGCTTCCGTTCGTGTCAACTTGCACGGCTCGAGCTACCAGTTTGTAGGTGTCGCAGAGCTTTTGTTGGGCCGCCGCGGTCTCTCCACCGTTATAGGCGGGTGTCGTGGTCGTGGTCGTGGTCGTGGACGACGAGCGAGAGTCCGCCGGTCGCGTTAAGGCCAGAATTAGAGCGATGATGGCCACCGCGGCGGTTAGGACTACCGCAATCGCCAGCCAACGCAGCGAGTGGCGCGCAGGCAACTCAGCATAGCTCGGTGGCCGGTTTGCAATGGACGACTGCGGGGCCGGGCCCTCGACAGGCCCCCAAGGCTGGCTCTCCACCATGCACCCTCCTCACCGCCGACAAACGTGTGGAGACGATCTGTCGGGAATTGCGCGCACATCCCCGCTCCATAGTGGGGCAGACGGCTCCCAGGCAGCAATTCACCGGTCATTACGACCTCGTCTCAGTCCCGCTGTCCCTGCCATCTCTGTAGGTGCTGAACGCGGCGTCGGAAGGACCGACCAGTTGAAGGGTCGAAATACGACTCGCCCCTCGCTTCCAACTTGGGAGTAGGCGTAGGCGCATTACCTTGGGCACCACCAGGCGGCCACCCGTTCATGGGTCTGGCACAACGTCGTTTGCCGCACAGCCTAGGTACGTGGCGCAGCCGGGAAAGGGTAGTTCGGCGCGCCCCGCGATCCAACAGGGTGGCCTCTCATCGCTCCGTCGGTTTCGATCGGAGGGGCGTGGTGGCTTTCGCTCAGATGCGTGAAGTTCTTGTACTCGCCCCAGGCCGCACCGCCCGCAGCTCGCCCGCGTTGTGCTGGTCCATGTCGGTGAATCCCCTGGCAGCGTAGTGCGCCTTCGCGCCGACGTCGGTCAGTGTCTGCTTATGCCCTTCCAGGGTCTGCATGTGCTGCGTGTGTGCCGCCGTCACTGCCGAATGGAATGAATCGGCCGCGGCGAAGTCACCGAACATCCCCGACCCCAGCGGTCCCTGCGCGAGTTGGTCGGCGCCCTCTTGGGCGTGCCCGCCCGCGCGGTGTGAGTCGTTGCCTCCGGAGTGCAAAAGCACGGTGTCGACGAACATTGCCACCCCTTTCGAACTGATCGGGCAACGTGTACTGACCAGGCTAAATATCCCCATGGCGGTGGTCAATTCACGTTGCCTCCACCCACCCACAACACGTCTTACAGCGCGCTCGCCCCGTCGGCTAAGCCGTCGCCGTCCGTATCACTCAGCCTGACGTTCCACTTGCCGTCACCATCGGTGTCGACGTATCCGGTGACGCCGCCTTCATCCGTGCACAGCACCCGGTCGGCCACCCCGTCGCCGTCCAAATCAATGAGTCGGTCATTCACGCCACCATGACCGTCGAAGTCGACCAGCGGGCCACCGGTGTGCTCGACGCCGTCGAGCCCGGACCATCGCAGTTGCCGGCCCTGCTCCGTGGCCACGCCCCACGTCCCAGATCCGTCGTCGGTGAAGTACGCCTCGGGAGTGCCATCGTTGTCGAGGTCGAGCACCGCGTGATCGGCGATGCCGTCACCGTCAAGGTCCGCGAGCGCGTCGTCGCGCAGGCCGTCACCGTCGAGATCCAGCCCGAACGCATCAAACCGGCCGTCGCCGTCCAGGTCGAGGTCCAAGTCATGGTGAAAGATATCCGCCGTGCCGTCGTCGGCACCCATGCAATAGTCCACGAAAGATCAGACGGCACAACGCCGTTACTGGTTCCCCCGCGAGCGCCACCAGCTCAGCAATTCGGCGCTCGCCTCGTCGGCCGTCAGCGGTCCGCGCTCCAATCGCAGCTCTTTGAGGAATCGCCACGCCTCGCCGACTTGCGGGCCGGCCGGGATGTCGAGCAGCGTCATAATCTGGTTGCCGTCCAGATCCGGACGCACGCGCTCCAGATCCTCCTGGGCGGCCAGTTCGGCGATCCGTGCCTCTAACCGGTCGTAGCTGGCCTGCAACCGGGCGGCCCGGCGCTTGTTGCGGGTGGTGCAGTCGGCCCGCACCAGCTTGTGCAGTTTCGGTAGCAACGGCCCGGCGTCGGTGACGTAGCGGCGCACCGCGGAATCGGTCCATTTCCCCTCGCCGTACCCGTGGAACCGCAGATGCAGATAAACCAGCTGCGAGACGTCCTCGACCATCTGCTTGGAATACTTCAACGCCCGCAACCGCTTTCGCACCATCTTGGCACCCACCACCTCGTGGTGGTGGAAGCTCACGCCGCCGTTGGCTTCGTGCCGCCGGGTGGCGGGCTTGCCGATGTCATGCAGCAGCGCGGCCCAGCGCAGCACCAAGTCCGGGCCGTCGTCCTCCAGCGCGATCGCCTGCCGCAGCACCGTCAGCGAATGCTGGTAGACGTCCTTGTGCTGGTGATGTTCGTCGATGGCCATCTGCATGCCGCCGACCTCGGGCAGCACGACCTCGCCCATCCCGGTCTGCACCAGCAGATCGATGCCGGACACCGGGTCGTCGCCGAGGAGCAGCTTGTCCAACTCGGCGGCCACCCGTTCGGCGCTGATCCGCGCCAGCTCGGGGGCCATCGCCTCGATCGCGTCGCGCACCCGCGGCGCGACGGCGAAGCCTAGCTGCGAGACGAACCGGGCCGCACGCAGCATCCGCAGCGGGTCATCGCCGAAGGACACCTCGGGTGCGGCCGGGGTGTCGAGCACCCGATCGCGCAGGGCCGCCAAACCGCCGAGGGGATCGAGGAATTCGCCCGGCCCGTCCGGCGTGATGCGCACGGCCATCGCGTTCGCGGTGAAATCGCGGCGCACCAGATCGTCCTCGAGGCGCTCGCCGTATTGCACCGCGGGTTTGCGCGACACCTGGTCGTAGGCGTCGGCGCGAAACGTGGTGATCTCCAGGCGGTGTTCACCCTTGCCGACCCCGATGGTGCCGAACTCGATGCCGGTGTCCCACAAGTGGTCGGCCCAGCGCCGCAAGATCTGCTGCACCTGTTCGGGGCGAGCGTCGGTGGTGAAGTCCAAGTCGGGGCTCAGCCTGCCCAGCACGGCGTCTCGCACCGAGCCGCCGACGAGGTACAGCTCACTCCCTGCGGCCTGGAACGCCGAACCCAGCTCGCGCAGCATCGGCGCGTGTTGGTTCAGGGCAACTGCGGCGGCGGCAAGCAGCTCCACATCGGCTTCGGGCACGTTCGGTCAGCCTAGTAGGCGGGATCGCGAGACGACTGCCCTGCGCCCGCGCGGGCCCGCCCAGCGGCGAGTATGTCCTGGGAGACGATGTCGTGCCAGCTACTATCGCTTGGGTGTCGGACGGCGAACAACACAAGCCACGTCGACGCCGGGGGCGGCGGCGCGGTCGTGGCGCTGCGAGTTCGACCGAGAACCAGACCAACGGTCAAACGCCCGCCGACTCGACGACGACGAAATCGCGCCGATCCCGTTCGCCTCGCCGCGGACCGGACCGGTTACGCACCGTGCACGAAACCTCCGCCGGCGGACTCGTCATCGACGGCCTCGACGGCCCGCGTCACTCCCAGGTCGCCGCGCTGATCGGCCGCGTCGATCGGCGGGGACGGATGCTGTGGTCGCTGCCCAAGGGCCACATCGAAATGGGCGAGACCGCCGAACAGACCGCTATAAGAGAGGTCGCCGAGGAGACCGGCATCCGCGGCAGCGTGCTGGCCGCGCTGGGACGCATCGACTACTGGTTCGTCACCGACGGCCGCCGGGTCCACAAGACCGTGCACCACTACCTCATGCGCTTCTCCGGCGGCGAGCTGTGCGACGAGGACCTCGAGGTGGCCGAGGTGGCCTGGGTGCCCATCCACGAGCTGCCGTCGAAACTGGCCTACGCCGACGAACGCAGGCTGGCCCGCGTGGCCGATGAACTGATCGACAAGCTGCAGAACGACGGCCCGGCCGCACTGCCGCCGTTGCCACCCACCTCTCCGCGGCGCCGCCCGCAAACACACTCGCGCGCCCGGCACGCCGACAAGCCGGACACCAGCCGCAAGAACGGCCACGGGCCCGGGCCGTGACGGCTTCCCGACTGTGCTTGTTGCGCCTCGCGGCGGTGATCGGCATCGTGGCCGGCTTCGCGATGCTCACCGCGCCTGTCATGCCGCGCGCAGCCGCGGGCGAACCCGGCGTGACGCCGTTCGTCCGGGTCCGGATCGACCAGGTCACCCCGGACGTGGTCACCACGTCCAGCCCGCCCGTCGTCACCGTCAGCGGCATGGTGACCAACATCGGCGACCGCCCCGTCCGCGACGTGATGGTCCGCCTCGAGCACGCCGGAGCGGTCACCGCGTCCGCGAGCCTGCGAACCACCCTCGACGGCGACACCGACCAGTACCAACCGGCCGCCGACTTCCTCACGGTCGCTCCCGAGCTCCAGCGCGGTCAGGAAGTCGGCTTCACGCTGTCCGCGCCGCTGCGCTCGTTGACCAAGCAGTCCTTGGGCATCGACAAACCCGGCATCTACCCGGTCCTGGTCAACGTCAACGGCACGCCCGACTACGGCGCCCCCGCCCGTCTCGACAACGCACGATTCCTGCTGCCCGCGGTGGGCATACCACCCGACCAGGGCGCCGATCTGGTCTCGGCCGTCGCGCCCGATACCTCTAAACCCGTGTGGCTCACCATGCTCTGGCCGCTGGCCGACCGGCCGAGGCTGGCCCCCGGAGTGCCAGGTGGCACCATCCCGGTGCGCCTGGTCGACGACGACCTCGCCACCTCCCTGGCCGGCGGCGGCCGGCTGGACATCCTGCTTTCCGCGGCGGAAGTCGCCACCAGCCACGACGTTGACCCCGACGGGGCCGTCGGCCGCGCATTGTGCCTGGCCATCGACCCCGACCTGCTCGTCACGGTCAACGCGATGACTGCCGGCTACGTGGTGTCCGACTCGCCCGAGGGTCCCGCCCAACTTCCGGGCACCCCGACGCATCCGGGCGGAGGACAAGCGGCGGCGACGGAGTGGCTCAACCGGTTGCGCGCGCTGGCTCACCGCACCTGCGTCGCGCCGCTCCCCTACGCCCAGGCCGACCTGGACGCCCTGCAACGCGTGAACGACCGCGGGCTGAGCGCCGCCGCCACCACCGCCGTCAACAGCATCGTCGATCGCATCCTGGACGTGCCTTCCGCCCGCGGCGCCACGCTGCTGCCCGACGGCCCGTTGACCAACCGCGCCGTCAACCTGCTCGGCGCCAACGAAAGCACCGTCGCCGTCGCCGCCGCCGACTTGTCCGCCGATGCGCAGGGATCCTCCTCCGACGGCGCCGTCGACACCGTGCCGCGGCGGCTGTCCCCGCAGGTTGTGGTCGCCCCCTTCGACCCGGCGGTGGGCGCCGCGCTGGCCGGCGCGGGAAGCTCCCCGGCCGTCCCGACCTACCTGGACCCTTCTCTGACCGTGCGCCTCGCGCACGACTCGGCGACCGCGCGCCGCCAGGACGCCCTGGGCTCCATGTTCTGGCACGCGTTGCGCCACGACGACGCACCGCGTACGCAGCTTCTGGTCCCACCGGCGACGTGGAACCTGCAGGCCGACGACGCCCACGTCATCCTGACGGCGCTCACCACCGCCATCCGGTCGGGACTGGCGGTTCCCCGGCCGCTGCCGGCGGTCATCGCCGAGGCCAACCAGGCGGGACAAGACCACGCCGATCAGCCGGAAACGGTGGGCGCCTACACGTCCGCCCGCGGGCGATTCGGCGACGACGTCACCGGCGCGATCGCCGGCCAGGTCGGCCGGCTGTGGGGCCTGACGTCGGCGCTGAGCACCGACGAACGCACCGGGCTGACCGGCATCCAGTACACCGCCCCGCTGCGCGAGGACATGCTGCGGGCGCTGAGCCAATCCGAGCCGCCCGACACCCGTAACGGGATGGCCCAGCAACGCCTTGGCGTCGTCGGCAAGACGATCAACGACCTCTTCGGTGCGGTGACCATCGTCAACCCGGGCGGGGCGTCGACCTGCAGGCGCACGCGAATGGGAACGGCCAGGCCGTTGTGCAGCGCGAGCGGCAGTGGGCTGTGCTCGGTGGCCAGGGTGTAGGAGCCGCCCGGGTTGACGAGGTCACCGCACCGAAGAGGTCGTTGATCGTCTTGCCGACGACGCCAAGGCGTTGCTGGGC